>JALWUZ010000663.1 GCA_027079895.1 Anaerolineae bacterium | reverse complement strand
GCGAAGAGGTAGGGGAACGCGCCCGCCAGTCCCAGTGGCAGCCAGGCGAAGACGCCGTAAGCCCGCCACAGGGGGAGCACGTAGAAGACCACGCTCAGGGGGTAGAGGGCCGAATGTTGCCCGTTCGCCAGGAAGGGGTGCCCGGCGAAGAGGTACGGGTCCCACAGGGGCAACTCCCGGCTGTGGATGGCCTCCACCAAGAGGTGCTTCCAGGCGTAATTTTCCAGGATGAGGTCGGCGACCAGGTGATTCTGGGGATAGGAGACGCCGAGGCTGGCGGCGGCGGCCCGGTAGGGCTCGAAGAGGTAGAGCACGTCCGCCGGGAGCAGCGTCCGCGGGCCCAGCACGACCGGCCCGAACAGCAGGAGGGGGAAGAGGAACAGGAGGATGACTGCGCCCCAATCGGGGAGATTCCGGCGTCTCATGCGGTCAATCGGTCGCTGGGGCGCAGGCGGTGGTGGCGCATCCGCACCTCCCAGACCCGCAGCGCGGCCTCGATCTTCACCGGGATGGACATCTTGGAGCGGCCAATGCGCCGGTCCTCGAAGTAGATCGGGATTTCCAACACCCGGTAGCCCAGTTTCTCCGTCACGTAGGCCATCTCGACCTGGAAGACGTACCCTTGAGAGCGGATGCGGCTCAGGTCAATGCCGAGCAGCGTCTCGCGGCGCCAGCACTTGAAGCCGGCGGTGACGTCCCGCACCTGGCAGCCGAGGATCAACCGCGTGTAGACGCTGTTGGCCCACCAGGAGAGGAGCCAGCGTCCCCAACCCCAGCGTTCGTCGGTTCGTCCCCCCGCGACGTAGCGGGAGCCGACCACCACGTCGTAGTGCGCGATGTGCTCCAGGAACTGGGGGATGTACTTGGGGGAGTGGGAGAAGTCGCAATCCATCTGGACGATGTAGTCCGCGCCGTTGTCCAGGGCCCAGCGGAACCCGTCGAGGTAGGCCCGGCCCAGTCCGCGCGGGCCGGTGCGATGGATGACGTGCATGCGGTCGGGGTAATGAGTGGTCAGGTCGTCGGCGAGGAGGCCGGTGCCGTCGGGGGACTCGTCGTCCACGATGAGGAGTTCCAACTCCGGGATGCCCAGGTCGAACAGGGCGCGGGTCATCGGCTGGATGTTGTCCGCCTCGTTGTAGGTGGGGATGACGACGGTCAGTTTCACTGCGGCCTCACGCGACAGTAGCCCGACGTGCCGCGACGCGCCGGGGGGAAGCGGCTCCTCACGGGGATTGCCAGGAGTCAGTCGGCCTCCTGCGCCTCGACGATGGCCCGTTTCAACTCCTCGAGGTTGGAGAAGGCCCGGTCGGGGGGTACCAGGGTGCCGATGATGATCTCCATCCGGGGCAACTCGGTGGGCGACCCTTTCTGGGCCGCTTCCCAGTCGGCACGAGGGTAGAAGAAAGCCATCGCCTCTTCCAGACGCACCGTCAGAGCCCGCTTGACGTACTCCACCTTGTCGGGGTTGAGGATGACGAAGAAGTTGACGTCGTCCAGGTGGCCGACGAAGGCGTCGGGGTCGCCGCTTTCGTCAACGACGTGGCTCAACATCAGGGCGACAGCCCGCACCACGTCGTCACGCGCCACGAAGCCGTAGGTGTCGGCGAACTCCTTCAGGCCGCGCAGTTGCACCGCGAGGATCGCCCAGTTGGAAGTGGTCAGCAACTCACGCAGCCGCTCGTCCACCAGCGTGGCAGCCGGAAGGCCGGTGATAGGGTGGGAGAGCGATTCCATGCTGGAACGGCGCAGGACGTTGCGCACGCGCAGCCGCAGTTCCTGCACGTCGAACGGCTTGGTGATGTAATCCACCGCGCCCATCTCCAGGCCTGTCAGTTTGTCCCCTCGCTCACGCCGCTCGGTCAGGAAGATGATGGGGATGTGCTCGGTGCGTCGGTGGGAGCGCAGCCGCCGACAGATCTCGTAGCCGTCTATGTCCGGCAGCCTGATGTCCAGTACGATGAGGTCTGGCACCGTCTCCTGGACAAATTCGAGAGCGTCGTTTCCCCAGCCGACGGATGTCACGGCGTACCCCTGCGCTGTGAAGTAGGACGACAGCATCTCCGCCGTGTTGACCTGATCCTCCACGATGAGGATGTGAGGAACTTCTGCCACGTTCTTACCCTCCAGTCCCCGGATACGAAACACGCGCCCCCGTCCGTTGGGCCGTGTTGACCGTTGGGGACAGGTTTGCGCCTACCCCGCTAGAGGTTCTTTGAAGACGGCATAGGTGCAAGCCTCCCCGCCCATTGCGATACACTCGATCTCCTCCACGCGGAACTTGGAGCCGCCGCTGAGCCAGTACAATCCTTCTTCCAGCAGCCCACGACCGGCAAAACAGATGGGGTGATCGGCCTTACGCCCCCAGCAGATTGGACATGGTTGCATCGAGTAGGCGTAATAATCACCCCGGTCTTCGATGGTGGTTTTTTGGTCGCTGAGTTGGTTGAAGATTCGCGCCAGGGCCGGCAGGCCGACTTTCAATTTTTCCTGCAACGGGAGGACGCGGAAGGCCAGGTCGTCGGCCCCTGAGAGGTCCCCAAAGCCCTGCAAGCCCAGGGAGAAGACGGCCCGCCCGGCCCGCAGTTGAAGCCCGCGACCTCCGCGCGGGCCGTACATTTCCTCTAACGCGCCGTTGAGAGCCGAGAAATCGGAGAACTCGAACTCTTTTTCCAAGTTGTCCGGCGGGTAGTTGTTAATCAGATGGGAGAGCCCGGCCAGGTTCAGGATGGCGTTCAGGCCATTCCGTCCCATCACCTCTTCCATCGCCTGAAGGTAGATACGCCCCATCAGGTTGGGGTAGTAATAGCCACTCGGCGGGATGCGTGGCACTGCAAGTGACCTCCTGTGTCGTCGTGTGGAGTGTGGATGTCGTTACGAGGACATCGGGGTTTCCAGGCGCAAATGCCCCGCCCGCACCGTGGAGATTGTCGGCCTCCGCGCCCGCACTACAATCAGGGGTGCTCCTGGATGGTAGCGGCAGGCCAGGAAGCCACCCTGAGTTCTCTCCGAAGGGTATGAGCCTTCATTTGTGAACTGCCCACTCTCGCGCGGCGCACGTCTCCTCTCCAAGCCGCCGCCTGTCTCCGGGAGGGGTCGCTAAAACGCGGCTCAGGCCTGCAAGATTTTCTCCAAATCTTCCGAGGCCCGTCGCATATCGAGGAAGAGCAGGCCCAGTTTGGCCTGTTGACGAGCCAACACGGTCAGCACCGCCTCTTCCCCGATAGCACGCAGTACGACGTAGCCGTGCTCGCCCTTGACGTAGATTTCGTCCAGTTCACCGCGCCCCAGTTCACCGGCGATCCGTTCACCCAGGGAGAGCATCGCAGCGGACATCGCGGAGACCCGGTCTTCTTCGACCCCGGCCGGAAGGGAGGAAGCCATCGTGAGGCCGTCCACGCTCACCACCGCTGTTGCTTCGATGTCCGGCGCGTTCATCTGTAATTCCCGCAACCGCCTGTGCAGGCGTTCGGTACGAGACCCTCCTGCCATCGCTGCCTCCTGCGAAAGACGTGGTATCCATCTAAAAGCGTCCGACCCCGGCTGTGCGGGGCCGGTGTCGCGCTCAGTTTAGCCGATCGGTTCCTTGTAGATCGCGTATGTGCAATTTTCCCCGCCCATTGCGACGCACTCGATCTCCTCCACCCGGAACTTACGTCCTCCGCTGACCCAGTGCAGGCCCTCTTCGAGAAGACCTTTACCGGCAAAGCAGATGGGGCGGTCGGCCTTGCGTCCCCAACAGACCGGGCAGGGGTTCATCGTGTAGGTGTAGTATTCTCCCTTGTCCTCGACGGTGCTCTTCTGGTCGCTGAACTGGGTGAACACTTTCGCCATCGCCGGCAGGCCGATCTTCAACTTGGTCTGCAAGGGGAGGACTTTGAAGGCCAGGTCGCCCATGCCGACCATCGGGCCCATCATCCTCACTCCCTGGGCAAAGGAGGCGCGTCCGGCTCGCAACTGGAGGCCGCGTCCACCACGTGGGCCGTACATCTCCTCCAGCGCACCGTTGAGGGCCGAGTAGTCTGCGAAGTCAAATTCTTTGTCCAGGTTGGCGGGAGGGAAGTTGTCAATCAGATGGGACAGCCCCGCCAGGTTCAGGATGGCCTTCAGGCCGTTCTTGCCCATAATCTCCTCCATCGCTTCGAGGTAGATACGGGCGATCATGTTGGGATAATAATAACCACTGGGTTCAATTCGCGGCATTTATACGCCCTCCTTACTGGCTGGTTTTCCTCTCTACACCTCGGACGACCGCCCGGACGGGGTGTGGGTTCGTTCCGACGTGCGCATACCGCTCAGGTGGGGATGAGATTACCACATATAAGGCAATTTGTCAAATGAGCCGCCGATGGTATAATCACCCCCCGACGCGCGGGGCGCGTAATTCGCGGACAGGAGGGGGTATGGAGGCGTTCGAGCAGGCAGTGGTCGCGTTTTTGGAGACGGTCATCCACGCCATTCATTGGCCCGGCGTGGTGGTGATTATGGCCCTGGAAAGCGCGAATATCCCCATCCCCAGCGAGGTGACGATGCCGCTGGCGGGGTGGATGTTGGTGCAGGAGAGCGGGTTGAGTCTGTGGCACGCCGTGGTGATGGGCGGGATGTACGGCTCGTTGGGTTGTACGCTGGGGTCGCTGCTTTCCTACGCGCTGGGGTATTACGGCGGGCGTCCGCTGTTGGTGCGGTATGGCCGCTACATCCTCGTCAGCGAGCACGATCTGGCACAGGCCGAGCGGTGGTTCGAGCGGTGGGGAGACTGGGCGGCTTTCATCTCGCGGCTGCTGCCCATCGTGCGGACGTTCATCTCGTTCCCCGCTGGAGTGGTGAAGGTGCCGGTGGTGCGTTTCACGGTGCTCAGTTTCATCGGGTCGTTCATCTGGTGCGCGTTGCTGGCCGCCGGCGGGTACTGGTTCGGCTCGCAGTGGGAGGTCATCCGCGCCTACATGCGCCCCTTCGACATCCCCATCGCCATCGCGCTGGTGGTCGGGTTCGGGTACTACGTCTACCGGCACATCAAGCGGGCGCAACCCGACGTGCAGCCTTGACAGATTCCCATTCTAGGGTAGAATACAGGCCGGTTAGGGGGCTGTAGCTCAGTTGGGAGAGCGCTACAATCGCACTGTAGAGGCCAGGGGTTCGAGTCCCCTCAGCTCCACCACAAATTTTCAGACGTGGGCTCGTAGCTCAGTTTGGGAGAGCACCACAATGGCATTGTGGGGGTCGCGGGTTCGAGTCCCGCCGGGTCCACCTGATTGCAAAGGCCGTTGCTGACCGAAGGTAGATGTTGCAGTGAGAGACAACACGGTCAACCAGCGGCCTTGTTGTTCCTGGTGATGCGCACGATTTACAGCGGGCGGGAGTATAAGACTGGGAACAGGAGCAGTAGGCCATCCCCACAGCGAGTCGGGAGAGACCCGGTGGAAGCCCGGCACCGCGCCGACGGGGAGCGCACTGAGGCCGAACTCGCCTGGGAGTCGCGCCGGCGAAGCAGTAGCCGGTGACGGTTGGCCCCCGTTAGCAGGCCCAGAGTGGGAGGGGTGAGTCGTCAGCCCTCCAATCAGGGTGGTACCACGGAGTGCCCCTTCGTCCCTGAGACGAAGGGGCTTTTTGATTCTAATCGAGGTGGATTATGAGCATTCAACCGACAAAGTACATCTGGTTCAACGGCGAACTGGTGCCCTGGGACAAGGCGCAGGTGCATGTCTTCGCCCACGCGCTCCACTACGGCTCCAGCGTCTTCGAGGGGCTGCGGGCCTATCCGACGCCGCGCGGGCCCGCCGTGCTGGGGCTCACTCCGCACGTGAAGCGGCTCTTCTCCTCCTGCCGTATCTACCGCATGCCGGTGCCTTACTCGCAGGAGGAGATCGAGCAGGCCATCCTGGAGACGATCCGGGCCAACGAATTGCAGTCCTGCTACATCCGCCCGCTGGTCTTCCGGGGGGTGGGGGTCATCTCACTCGACCCGCGCCCCTGCCCGGTGGAGGTCATCGTCGGCACGATCGCGCTGGGACAGTTCCTCGGCGGCGAGGCCCTCGAAGAGGGGGTGGACGTGGGGGTGAGCACCTGGCGGCGGATGGCGCCCAACACCTTCCCGGCGGCGGCCAAGATCGGCGGGCAGTACATCAACTCGCAGTTGGTCGTGATGGAGGCCCACGACCGCGGCTTCACCGAGGGGGTGGTGCTGAACACCGCCGGGTACGTCAGCGAGGGGAGCGGCGAGAACGTCTTCATCGTGCGCGACGGGGTCATCTATACCCCGCCGCTGTCGGACTCGATCCTGGCCGGCATAACCAGGCAGTACGTCATCCAACTGGCCCGCGACCTGGGGTACGAGGTGCGGGAGGTGTCGCTGGCCCGCGAGATGCTCTATCTGGCCGATGAGATGTTCTTCACCGGGACGGCGGCGGAGGTGACGCCGGTGCGCAGTGTGGACGGCATCCCCGTCGGCGCGGGGCGACGCGGCCCTATCACGGCCCACTTGCAGGAGCAGTTCTTCGGCATCGTGCGGGGAGAGTTGGAGGACCGCTTCGGCTGGATGACGGTGGTGGAGTAGAAGATGGGCCTGAAACGGGTGGAGTTGGCGCCGGGGGTGTACCACCTGCAAGGGGGCTCCAACATGGGGCTGGTGGTGCAGGACGGGCGCGGGCTGTTGGTGGACAGTGGTCTGGACAAGGACGCCGCCCGCCGTGCGTTGCGGCTGGCGGAGGAGGCGGGGGCGGAGTTGGCGGCGATCTTCATCACCCACGCCCACGCCGACCACTTCGGCGGCGCGTACCTCGTGCAACGGCGGACGGCGGCGCGGCTCTACGCCCCGGCGTTGGAGGGGGCGATGATGGAGCATCCCATCCTGGAGCCGCTCTACCTCTTCGGCGGGGCGGCCCCGATTGGGGAGTTGCGCCACAAGTTCACGCTCGCCAAGCCCTGCCGGGTGGACTCCACGGTCGAGGCCGGCCCGCAGGAGATGGGCTCGTTCCAGGTGGAGGTGGTCCCGCTGCCGGGCCACTCCCCCAATCAGATGGGGCTGGCGGTGGGGGAGGTGCTCTTCTGCGCCGACGCGCTCTTCCCCGCCGCGACGCTGGCGAAGCACGGCATCCCCTTCTGCTCCGACCTGGACGCTATGCTGGCGACGCTGGCCCGTCTGCCGGAGATGGAGTACGCTTACTTCGCGCCGGGGCACGGCCCGGCCTACCGCAGCGGCGCGGAGATCGCCGCCGCCTGCGCCGCCAATCGGGAGCGGCTGATGGAGATTCGGGCGTTGATTTACGACGGACTGACGGGGCCGCGTCCCACCGGCGAGTTGGTGCGAGCGGTCGCCGACCATTTCGGCCTGCGCCTGGCCGGGGCGACGTTCTACCTGCTGGCGCAGACGACGATCTTGGCGGCGTTGGCCTCGTTGGAGCGGGCGGGGGAGGTCGCAGCGACGGTGGAGGGGAACAGGTTGTTGTGGCGACGGACTGCCCCACAGAGTTGATTACGACGCAAGAAGGAGGAGACGAAATGACCGATTCATACATACCCCAGGAGATCGAACCCAAATGGCAAAAACGCTGGGAGGAGGACCAACTGTACCGGGCGGTGATTGACCCCGACCGGCCCAAGCACTACGCCCTGACGATGCTCCCCTACCCCAGCGGCGACCTGCACATCGGCCACTGGTACGCGATGGCCCCGTCGGACGTCCGCGCCCGCTATATGCGCATGCGGGGGTACAACGTCCTCTTCCCGATGGGCTTCGACGCCTTCGGCCTCCCGGCGGAGAACGCCGCCTTGAAGCACGGCATCCATCCCTACGAGTGGACGATGGCGAACATCGAGCGCATGCGCAAGCAGTTGCGGACTATGGGGGCTATGTTCGATTGGGAGCGGGAGGCCATCACCTGCCTGCCCGGCTACTATCGCTGGACCGAGTGGTTCTTCCTCAAGTTGTACGACATGGGGCTGGTCTATCGCAAAAAGGCGCCGGTGGACTTCTGCCCGCACTGCAACACCACCCTGGCGCGGGAACAGGTCTGGGGAGAGGATCGGCACTGCGAGCGGTGCGGCACGCCGGTGGTCAAAAAGGAGTTGGAGCAGTGGTTCTGGCGCATAACCAAGTACGCCGAGGAACTGCTCGATTTCTCGCAGATAGACTGGCCGGAGCGAATCGTGACGATGCAGAAGAACTGGATCGGGCGCAGTGAAGGAGCCAACGTCACCTTCCGGTCGGAGCAGGGCGACCCGATCGTCGTCTTCACCACCCGCCCCGACACGCTCTGGGGGGCGACTTTCATGGTGCTGGCGCCGGAGCACCCGCTGGTGGACAAGTTGACGACCGCCGAGTACCGCGAGGCGGTCGAGGAGTACAAGTACCAGGCCGCCCGGCAGAGCGAAATCGAACGGCTCTCCACCGCCAAAGAGAAGACCGGCGTCTTCATCGGCGCGTATGCCATCAACCCGGTCAACGAGGAGCGCATCCCAATCTGGATCGCCGACTACGTGATGATGACCTACGGCACCGGCGCCATCATGGCCGTCCCGGCCCACGATGAGCGGGATTTCGCCTTCGCCCAGAAGTACGGCCTGCCCATCCCGGTGGTCATCGAGCCGCCGGATTGGGACGGCGGGCCGCTGACGGAGGCTTACACCGGCCCCGGCCCGATGATCAACTCCGGCCCCTTCGACGGCACGCCGGCCGAGGAGGCGGTCGAGAAGGTCACGAAGTGGCTGGAAGAGCGGGGCATCGGCGAGTTCGCCATCAACTATCGGCTGCGGGATTGGCTCATCTCCCGGCAACGGTACTGGGGGGCGCCGATTCCAATCGTGTACTGCGAAAAGTGCGGTATGGTGCCGGTGCCCTACGAAGACCTGCCGGTCATCCTGCCGACCGACGCCGTCATCCCGCCGACGGGAGACAACGCGCTCAAGTATCACGAGGAGTTCCTGCGCACCACCTGTCCCAAGTGCGGCGGCCCGGCCACCCGCGAGACCGACACGATGGACACTTTTGTCTGCTCCTCCTGGTACAACTACGCCTACCTCAGCCCCTACTACAAAGAGGGAGAGCCGGCCCACGCCGATTCGACCCCCTTCGACCCCCAGGAGGCCGAGTACTGGCTGCCGGTGGATGTCTATACCGGTGGGGCGGAGCACGCCACGATGCACCTGATCTACACCCGCTTCTTCACCAAAGCGATGCGGGACATGGGGCTGGTGGACTTCGACGAGCCGATGATCGTGCTGCGCAATCAGGGGGTCATCCAGGCCGAGGACGGTTCGAAGATGTCCAAGTCCAAAGGGAACGTCGTCGCCCCCGACGACCTGGTGGCCCGCTACGGCGCGGACACGGTGCGGGCCTACCTGATGTTCGGCTGGCGATGGGAGCAGGGCGGGCCCTGGGACCCGCACGGCATCGAGGGGGTCGTCCGCTGGCTGCAACGGGTCTGGAACCTGGTGCTCGAACCGGCGGAGAAGCAGGACGGCGAGCCTACGGACGAGGAAATCGCCGGACTGCGCCACCGGATTCACAAGACCATCCAGCGAGTCACCGACGACATGGAAGTTTTCGCCTTCAACACCATCATCTCGTCGCTGATGGAGTTCACCAACGCGCTGAGCAAGGCGAAGCAGACCCCGCTCTACGGCACGCCGGTATGGGAGGAGGGAATCGAGACCCTGTTGCTGCTCCTGGCCCCCGCCTGCCCGCACATCAGCGAGGAGTTATGGGAGCGGACCGGACGCCCCTACAGCATCCATCAGCAGTCCTGGCCGGAGTACGACCCCGACCTGATTACCGAGGCGGTCATAACCCTGATCGTGCAGGTCAACGGCAAGGTGCGGGCGCGTCTCGAAGCCACCGCCGACATCGGGAAGGAGCAGGCGGTGGAGATGGCCCTGGCCGACCCCAACGTCCAGCGGCACGTCGCCGGTAAGGAGGTGCGCAAAGTGATTTACGTACCGGGGAGGTTGGTCAACCTCGTGGTGTGAGGTATAATGTGCCCGGCGCGGTATGACGCCGGGCACATAGTTTTTAGCACCACGAGCGGCACTCCGGCGGCGTGACCTGTCCGCCGTTGGTGGTGGTATCCCCTGGCAGCCGAATCGTCTTTCGTATGTCCAACAAGCCCATGCCCACCCCGATCGTCCTGTACGACGACGTTCCCATCCCCAACAAGACGGTGGCCTACCTGCTCCTGGGTAGCGGCGGCCTGGTGATGGCTCCGCTCGGCCTGTTGCACCGCGCCTGGTGGCTGGTTCTGCTGGCCGTTCCGGTGCTGCTGGGCGGGGCCGCACTGCTCCAAACCCGCCTGCGCCTCACCATCGCCCGCGAGACGGGGCGGCTGCGGGTCGAGTATGCCTTCCTGGGACTCACCATCCGCCGCCGTGAGTATCCCCCTCCGGTGGCGGTGGAGCCGGGCCTGACGCGGGTCGCCGGGGCGGAACGGGAACGCCCATCGGACACCTGGTACCTGGAACTGCTCGTTCACACCGCCGCCCGCGACCTCTTCGGGCGGGTGCGCCCGGTCGAGCACGTCTACCTCGTCGGCAAGTACGGCAGCCGCCTGGAGGCCCTGGAAGGCCATCGCCGCCTGGTGCGACAACTGGAACACCGCCGCCCCCTCGTCCTGGGCAACCCCTCCTAAACCCTCCTCCCGCTGCATGTCCTCTGTTCGATTAGGGCACCGTGCCCCCCGCAGCCCGCGTGAAGGGGACTACCACCCCAGCGGCACAACGTCATCAGGGACGCGCTCCCCGGCGGCGTCGCAGACCGGCAGCCGCTCCAACGACGGCCACTCGTACATCCCCGCCACCAGCCGGTAGGGGCCCGGCGGCGCGTCGGCGGGCCGGGCTAGGCGGTAGACGTCGGGCACGACCTCGCCGGGTCGCCAGTGGTCGGTGGGATGATGCCCCCCCAGCGGAACCGAGTCCGCCTGGGCGACGATGCTCCCATCCCCCCCCACCAGGTGGACGAAGACGGTGTAGGAGCGGGTGATGTACTCCTCCGCCCGCCAGTAGAGGGTGACGTCCCAGGTCTGCCCGTCGGAGATGACGCGCGTACCGGCCAGGGTGATGGCTTCCCCCAGGCGGTAGTCGGTCGGACGGGCCTCGTCCGGCAGGGAGAAGGTGCGGGTGAGCGGCACCGTCACGCGCCCCAGGACGACCTCCCCGGCGGCGGAAGTGAGGCGCACCGGCAGCCGCCCCCCGTCGGCGTAGGGGGAGAGGGTCACAGGGGTAACGGTGTGGTAGCAGTCGCCGGGGCGCCAGTCCCCCATCGCGCCCGGCGGCGGGAGAACGGGGAAAGTCTCGTCGGCGAGTGCCAGGCGGGGCTCGGCGAAGGGCCCGTCCACCCGCCAGTCCGCCGTGACCCACACCGTCTCCCCCGGCCAGATGGTCGGCGGGGCGAGCGTCACCCGGTCGAGCAGCAGCCCGCCCAGGCGACGGGGCGCAGCGGCGACCGGGCCGGTGAAAGGGCGCGTCGGCGGGGCGATGACGACCGGGGCGACCTCCGCCTCCCCGTGCGCCGTGCCGTCCGGCTCGTAGAGCAGCAGCCGCAGGCG
This sequence comes from Anaerolineae bacterium, assembly GCA_027079895.1. Taxonomy (GTDB): domain Bacteria; phylum Chloroflexota; class Anaerolineae; order B4-G1; family B4-G1; genus JALWUZ01. Next base: position 1,098 of record JALWUZ010000663.1, on the reverse strand, counting down.
GTAGAACGCGCCCGGCGGGATGCCGCGCGGCGGAGGGACGGCGTAGCGTCCCAACACCGGCTCCCCTTGCGGCCAGCGACCGGCGACGAGGTAGGGCCCGCTGATTGGGCCGTCGGCGCGGGCCCACTCGGTGCCGAAATCGTCCACCAGGCGGGCGGAAAGTTCGAGGTGCAGCGGCAGCGTCCCGTGCGAGTCCCAGTAACAGGCGGCCTCGACGGGCGCGTCCCCTGGCGTCGCCGACGGGAAGCGGCAGCCGCGCAGGGTAAGCGGCAGGTCGAACGCGGCGGACGAGGGCGGGCTGACCTCCGGCTCCGGCGGGAGACGCTCTCCGCGCAGCCGGTAGTGACGCAGATGCAGCCCGTGTACCTCCTCCACCGGCCGTTCCTCCCCCAGTCGAGCGAGCAGAGTCGGCACCAAATCGGTGGGGTCGCTCACCCAGGGCTCCCACTCCACCAGCCAGACGCCGGACCGTCCCCGCAGGAGGGCGTCGAGGCGCGGAGCGGTCTCCCGGTAGTGGAGGATGTGCCGCACGTCGAGAATCGGGTCGGCGGGGAGGGCGGCCCACCCGTCGGGGCCGAAGTAGTACTCCCAGACGGGGAAGATGTGGCCGGGGACGATGAGGACGATTTCGTCGGCGGCGCGGGCGGCCCGCACCAGGCGGGCGGCGGCGCGGAAGTCGGGGTTGACGTGGGCGGGGTCGAGGAAGGTCGCCGGGAGCGTGCCGTGCAGGAAGTCGAGGGCGGCGCAGAGCAGGAGCAGCCCCCGCGCCAGGCGGACGAGCACCGTCCGCGCCGCGAACAGGCCGCCGTCTGCCAGCGCAGCGGGGACGAGGAAGAGCGGCGGTGAGGCCAGTATCAGGTAGCGGGGGGAGAATTTGGGGACGGTGCGGAAGAGCACTGCCAGCGCGATGACCGGGACGGCGAAATAGGCCAGCAGGAAGCCCGCCTTCCACGGCGAGCGGGACAGCAGGACGAGCAGCCCCGCCAGGCAGAGGAGCGCCCACGCCAGCACGAGGGCAGCGGCCATCCCGCCCTCCGTCTCCCGCCCGACGACGAAGCCCGTGAAGGTCTCGGAGAGGACGAACCGCCAGTCGAGCCG
>JALWUZ010000662.1 GCA_027079895.1 Anaerolineae bacterium | reverse complement strand
ACCAGGAACGGGAGCATCTTCATCGGGATAGAGAAAACCGCCCGGAGATCCAGGCGGTTTTCTGGCGTATGGCTGCCTGTCAGGCCGCCGAGGCGACCTGACAGGCAGGGAAGGTGTGACTAGGGCAGAACCGCCGTGCCGGTGTAGGAACGCATCACTACCGGCAGGAACACCTCGTAGGTCTTGAGTTCGAAACTGACCGCGTCGGACGTGATCAGCGTGCCGTCGTTCAGTTTCAGTTGGGCGGTGATGTTGTGCGTGCCGAGGGCCATCGGGGAGGTGATGGAGTAGGTGTTCGTCACCGGGCCCACCTTCTCACCGTCGAGCCAGAAGCACCAGAAACCGTCGCCGGGGATGGTGAAGTTGGTGGTGGTGACGGCGACGCTCACGGTGGTGGTGGGGGTCAGCGTGCCGATGACCTCGCCCTCCGTCGGCGCGACGATCTCGATGGTCGGCACGACGATGTGCGTGGTGAGGTTCCAGGGCCCGCGCTGGGAGAGGCCGTCGTAGACGACGATGGAGGAGTTGATCCAGTCGGCCTCCATCGGCGCGGAGACGGAGCCGGTTGTCACCAGCGTCAGGGTGACGACCTCACCGGCATCCAGGCCGTCCTTCCACCAGTAGGTGGTCGGCGGCAGGTGGGCGGTGCCCGCGCTGTTGGCCTCGGTCAGAGAGACCGGGGTCAGCGCGGAGTCGAGGGTGTAGGTGACGTAGACGTTGTCGGAGATCGCGCCGCCCTTGTTCTCGATGACCGTCTGGTAGGTGACGGTGTAGACGCCGGGGGCCTTCATCACGATCTCGGACTTGTCAACGGAGTTGGAGACCTCCACGTTCTGCTGGTAGATGGCGAGTTGCCCCCAACTCATATCGTTGGCCTGGTCGGTGACTTCGACGTGCCAGCCGTACTGGACGTTCTCGTCGCCGGGGTTGCCGGAGCCGCCCGGCCCGGCGAACCAGAAGCCGTACCAGCCGCCGCCGAGGTACTGGATGTGGTAGCCGGGGTAGCCACTGCCGCCGGCCACTTTGTAAGACGCCTTAGCGGGCACGACCGCGCTGGCGTCCCAGTCTACGGTGCTCCAGTAGCCCCGCGAGCCCTCGTAGGCGACGCCGGGGTAATACCCGTGCGAGTCGTCGAAGGCGGAGACGCCGGGCCGACCGGCGAAGTGGGTGGGAGTGACGACGTAGGGCGGCTGGACATCGAAGTCCACCGTGGAGGGTTTCAGGTTGAAGGCCGCGTCCCGCATCAGCATCCGGCTGGTGAGGTTGGTGTTCTCCTTGCCCAACGTGCTGGTGGCGGCGTTGGGGTCGCGGTAGGGCATCGGGTGGGAGTCAATCACCAACGCCGCGCCCTTGGGCCCGAAACTGGGGAAGTCCTCCAGGTAGCCCAGAATCTCATTGTCGTTGTACATCTCGTTGACATACCAGACCACCATACCCCAGTTGATGGGCCCGAAGCGGTAGTGCGGATTGCCGATGCTGACCTCGTCGAAGCCCTTGGGCCCGCGCCACTCGATCAGGTAGTGATGCTTGAAGGTGCGCAGCTCGCCAATGCGCTGCCAGGGGGCGACGTACTGCCACTTACCGTCGTCGCTCTCGGCGTCATCGGAGAAGACGGTGCCGCTGCCGGTGACGACCGCGATGTTGTCCAGGAAGGGGCCGGCCTCGGTGGTGGCCCAGTCGGTCATGTACCAGAAGCGGAGTTTGATCTGCTGACCGGCGTAGTCGTCCAGGCTGAAGGAGACCTTCTGCCAGTCGCCGATGTCGCCGGTGATGCCGGGCAGGTCGTTCTCGTTCCCGATCCACCGGGAGTCGTGCTCGGAGGTGGTCAGGGTGTTGCTCAGCGACTTCCACCCGCTGATTCCGGCGGTGTCGGTCGTCACCTGGACGAAGAGGAAGTCCCAGCCCTCCTCGATGGCGCCGGCCAGGTCGAAGGTGAGGGTGGCGGTGGTGGCGCCGGTCAGGTCAATGGTGTCCGAAAGAACCATCATCCCGTTGGCCAGGTCGCTCTTGCCACCCCACCACTGCCAGTCGCCGCCGGCGGGAGCGTAGGGCAACGGAGCCTGTCCGTCGGGGAGGTTGATGCGGACGCCTCGATAGAGCGTCGCTCCGAGAGGCGGGTTGGTCGCGCTGGCGGCTCCGGCCGGGCCGTACAGGACGACCTGGGTCGGGTTACCGACGTTGTTCTCATCCAGGGTGATGGTCGGCGTGAACCAGCCCTCGTACTCGGAGTGATAAGGGTCGAGGGACGGCGGGATCGCGCCGGTGGGGAAACTGGTCCAGTCATCGCACATCAGGCTCCAGAAGCCGACGGAGGTCTCGCCGTAGTTGTAGGAGTAGAGGTCAATGGTGCCGATGCTGTGGGCGAACTCGTGGGCGAACACGCCGACGCCGCCGTTCTCCGGCATCATGATGTAGTGAGTGAGGGTGTAGTTGGGGCTGACGCGGATGTTGATGGAGCCGGAACTGTGAGACCAGATGGCGTTCTCACCGTAGTCGGTGCGGCCCAAGAGAGTGGTGCTGTCCTCCTCGCCGTAGCCGGCGTGGACGATCCACAGCCGCTCGATGTTCCCGTCGCCGTCCTCGTCGAACTGGGCCCAGAAACTGTCATCCAGGTTGTAGGTGGAGGTCAGGACGCGGATGGTATCCTCGACGAGAGTCTTGGGCGAGCCGCCGTTGGGGAAGTGCCCGTCGGCGTAGGAGGAGAAGCCCTCGGTGCGTGCGCCGCCGCAGGCGTCCATACCGTACCAGGCGGTGGAGTGGGGCACCTGCAACCAGCCGGAGATGACGCCGGTCACGGTGAAGACCCCGTTGGACTGTTCGTTGTAGTAGTCGTGCATCGAGTAGCCGGTGAAGTCGAAATTCACCGGTTCGCCGGCCTGGGTGGTGTAACTGATGACCGGGCCGTTGCCGAACAGCATCTCCTCGTACCACTTCTTGCCGAAGTCCGGCGTCCATACCTGGTCGTAGGAGCGATCATCCTTGGAAAGGGGCCGCGGGATTGCGTTGTGCATTGGCCCGGTGAAGGTGACGGTCATCGTCTGGGTAGGCGCGACGCACCCGGAGAAAGGGTCGCCCAGGTAGTCGAAGGTGGGCGTGACCCCAGCGGTGAGGGTGATGCTGTCCGTCCCGGCGAACTCGACCAGGAGCACCAGGTTGTTGGCAGTCCCGGTGGTCGCCAGGGCATTGGCCTCGGCGAAGCGGCCCTCGGACAGCAACCGCCGCCGCTCCATCAGACGCCGATAAGCCTCGACGTTGGGCTGGTCAATCGGCTTGGCTTTGGTGGGTTGCACTTCCCAGATGGATTGAGGGGCGGTAGCAGTGTCGGCGTCGGGCGCCGGCGGGTTCGCCAACGCGGGCGTGACCATAGTCAGGACGGTCATCACTGCGACTAACATGCCAAAGATCTTACGTTTCATCATCTGTCCTCCTTTTTCTGATTGATACTACTGTGACGGCTCGCTAAGATATTGTCCTGTCGCACCACCTCCTTCCTGCTTATGCTCTCATAGGCTGCCAGAACAAGCCGGTGACGAGAGATATTCAAAACCCTTACCAGAGGCAAGGGCGACGGTAGTATAATACATCTTGATGGGGTTGTCAACGTATTCACTCAGGTAAAATTAGGAGTTACGCAGTTGGCTGAAGGACGAGTGTAGGATGTGCCAGGTAATGACGAATGGCCTCCCGAATAATAGCATGCTTGGCCTCAAACCAGGTGATACCGCGCTGCAAGCGGGCTACTTCCAAGCGCAGGAAGGCCCGAATGGCCAAGCCGATATGATTCCGTTGAGCAATGGCCGTGCGAAATTGACCCCGTTCGATTCCGGTGAATTGTTTCAGGCCCTGATGATACACCTCAA
>JALWUZ010000661.1 GCA_027079895.1 Anaerolineae bacterium | reverse complement strand
CCGGCGGCTGGGTCCGGCCCCCGGCCACCGGCAGCGGATGAATCCGCCGCCTGGGTTTGGATTCCGGCCACCGGCAGCGGATGAATCCACCGCCTGGGTTTGGGCTCCGGGCCCCGGCAGCGGATGAATCCGCCGCCTGGGTTTGGGCTCCGGGCCCCGGCAGCGGATGAATCCGCCGCCTGGGTTCGGATGCCAGGCCCAGGCAGCGCGTTGAATGCGCTGCCGTTCAGACATCCTGGGTCGGCGGCAGCCGTACCCAAAACCGCCCGTAGCCGTCGAGGTAGAACGGCTGCCGCCGCTCCTCCGGGTCGAGTTTATCCAGCAGTCCCCGCTCCACGTAGACGGTGATGTCGTCGTCCACCTGGAAGCGGGCGAACTGCTCCGGGTGTTCCGGTTCGCCCATCCGACCGGACGGGCCCTTGAAAAACGCTCATCAGCCGCGACAGACCATCCGCCAGGCGATGTTCAGCACTCCACCGCGCCGCCGGATGAACTCTCGCGCCCAGCGCGATTCTACCGTCGCCTCCATCTCCGCCCTCTAGACCGTCAGCCCCTCCGGCATCTCCACCATCAGCAGGTCGGCCAACTGGGCCAGTTGGGCGGAGTATTGCGGCTTCAGCAACTCCGGGCAGTCCTTCAACTCCACCTGCCCGACGACCAGTTTCCCGGCGAAGATGAAGCAGGTCGGCTGGCCGCAGGCGCGGCAGTTGGTGCGCGGCAGCAGTTTGTAGACTTCCATCGGGCCCGGCCGCTTGTGCATCGTGTGGTCGGGCTCGATCTCGTCCCGCCGCTCCCACAGGTCGTTCAACTCATCCACCAACTCCTGAGCGATTTTGGCCGCCTCGTTGCGGTCCGAAAGGTCGCCGATGGAGATTTTGTAGGGCCAGTAGGCGATGTTCCGCTTGGCAGTCTTGATGCTCAGGGTGTGAGCCTGGGGGTTGTACATCGCCCCGCGCAGCACGCGGTTCAGGTAGGGCATGACCGGGCTGATGTCCACTTTGAACTGCACGGTGGCGGCGAACTTCTCCGCGCCGGGCTCACAGGGAACCGTCTCCACGTCCAGATCGTAACTCTCGATAAGCATAATCTCCTCCTTGAATTGGGATTATCATTCAGGGGCCAGCAACCCCTCCAACGTGACCGGGCCTTTCGGCCAGCGGCCTTTCCTCTCCAACCACTGCTTTTCGTCCAGCAACAGGTGGTACAGGGCCGGGTCCTCCTGCTGCAAGACCGGATGGTCGTCGTACCGCTCCAACAGCGAGTGCAGGCTGGACACGTAGAAGTCGAACGGATCGCTCTGGGTCAGACGGCGGCAATACTCCTCGTCATCCGTCCCCCAGCGGGCCCGCAGTTCGCCCATCAGAGCCTCGATCTCGGCTCCCAGACGGCCCGCCACAGCCTCCTCCTCCGGCAACTCCGTCATCCGCAAGAGCGGCACCGGGGAGCGGACGACGCACACGACGACCTCCCCTCTCTCCTCCTCTCCCTCGACCACGTCCAGCGTCCCGCCGAAGGTGAAGAACTCGACCCGCTTCCCCAGGTGGTCGCCGATGACCACCAAGCCGGGGCAGACGCGGCCCGGACGCAGCATTTCCCGCGTGAGCGGGTCCAGAGAGAGCGTCGTCCGCCGGGCGATCTGCAATTCCTCATCGTGCAGCACAAGTTGGAGCGTCTTGGGGTCGAAATGTACCCCGGTCGGCTCTGGCCGCAGGGCTACCAGGAGTTCCGCATAGCCGGGACTGGCCGGATGGGGCCTGTCCCGCAGCAGATACCCCCACTCTTTCATCAGTTCCAGAACTTCGGCTTTGTTGTCGCTCATTGTCAGGCTCTCCTTTTGTGTGGTCTCCGTGCGCCGGATGTCCGTCATCTCGGCGGCGATGGCGTCCAATTGCCCCAGGACGTTCGCCATCGTCGGCGCACCGGACGGACGCAGGATAATCTCGATCGTCATCGCCGTGTCACTCCAACAAGATGACCTCGACCGCGGCCCCGGCCGGCAGGTGGTCGGCCTCCTCCGGGATGACCGCTACCCCGTCCGCCAGCACCAGCGAGTTGAGTATGCCGGAGCCTTGGTCGCCGGTCAGGGTGGCCTCGTACCCGCCCTCCGTCCGACGCAGCCGCACCCGCAGGTAGTGACGGCGGCCATCCTTGCGCTCGATCGGCTCCGTCAGGCGGGCCGTCACCGTCCGACGGGGGCGGATGGGCAGTCCCTGCATCTTCAGCACCGCCGGGCGGGCGAACAGTTCGACGCTCAACATCGCGGCGACGGGGTTGCCCGGCAGTCCCAGCAGCGGCACGTCCCCCGCCGCGCTCCTGATGACGCCGAAGGCCAGCGGGCGGCCGGGCTTCATGTTCAGCGACCAGAACCGCATCTCTCCCGCGGCGGCCAGCACCTGTTTGACCAGGTCGAAGTCGCCGACGGAGACTCCGCCGGAGGTGATGATGAAATCGGCCCGGCGGGCCAACGCTTCCCGAATCCCCCGGCGCACCAGTTCCTCCCGGTCGCGGGCCACGCCGAGCAGCAGCGGCACCCCGCCGAAAGTCCGCACCTGCGCGGCGACGGTGTAGGAGTTGGCATCCCGAATCTGTCCGGGGCCGGGGACGCTCTCCGGCGGCACCACTTCGTCGCCGGTGGCGAGGATGGCGACCCTGGGACGGCGAATCACCAGCACTTCCAGGTGGCCCACCGCCGCCAGCATCCCAATCTCCTGGGGACGGAGCACTTTGCCGGGCCGCATCACCACCTGCCCGGCGCGGACATCCTCCCCCGCCGCCCGGACGTTCTTGCCGGTGGAGTAGGCCCGCGTCACGCGCACCCACTCCCCCTCCGGCTGCGTGTCCTCGAAGCGGACGACGGTATCGGCCCCGTCCGGCACCGGGGCGCCGGTCATTATGCGTACCGCTTCCCCCGGCCCGACGGCGACGGCGGAGAGGTGTCCGGCGGCCACCTCCCCCACGACCCGCAGCCGCGCTCCGGCCTGGGCCACGTCCGCGCCGCGGACGGCGTATCCGTCCATCGCCGCGTTGGTCAGCGGGGGGATGTCCCGGTCCGCCGTCACCTCCTCGGCCAGGACGCGCCCGGTCGCCTCCAACGCCGGGACGCGCTCCGGCTCCAACACCCGCACCGCTTCCAGTATGCGGCCCAACGCCTCCTCGACTCCCAGCACCGGCCGGCGTTCGTCACGCATGGTGGTCATGCTCGGTATCCCTCCCGCGCACCATTTTGACGGCGTGGGGCAGGACGGCGGCCAGAACTTCCAGCCCGTCCCGCACCGCGTTGGGGTTGCCCGGCAGGTTGACGATGATGGTCTGTCCGCGAATGCCGGATATGCCCCGCGAAAGCACCGCCAGCGGCGTTTTCCGGTAGCCGGTGAAGCGCAGCATCTCCGCCAGGCCCGGCATCTCCCGTTCGATGACCGTCCGGGTCGCCTCCGGGGTGATGTCGCGCGGGGTCGCGCCGGTGCCGCCAGTCGTCAGCACCAGGTCAACCTGCTCCTCGTCGGCCAGGGAGATGAGCACCTCACGGATGGCGTCCATCTCGTCGGGGACGATGGTCTGCCGCACGACGACGGCCCCCATCTCCCGCAGGCCGTCGGCCAGCAGCGGGCCGCTGACGTCCTCCCGCTCTCCGGCGGCTCCCTTGTCGCTGATGGTGATCACTCCTGCTCGAATCTGCTCCATACGCACCTCCGGGGTGATTATACTCTCGCCTCGCTAATTTGCAATCCCCAGTAGTTTGCTCGTTCCCACGCTCCGGCGTGGGAACGCCGAGCGCCGGTGAACAGGCTCTTGCTAAGCCTTAGCACGCTCCCTGCTAGTACCTTGTCAAACTGATTTTGCCAAGTTCCCTTTCTGGGGTAATATCAGGAGCGGTACGTGAATCAGGAGGGGAACAATGGCAAACAAGATCTAT
>JALWUZ010000660.1 GCA_027079895.1 Anaerolineae bacterium | reverse complement strand
ACCGTCCGCCGGTGACGTTGAACGTCGCCCCGGTGAGGAACCCCGCCTCGTCGGAGGCCAGGAAGGCGACCACATGCGCCACATCCTGCGCCGTCCCCAGGCGGCCCAGGGGGATTTGGGCGATCGCCGCGGCCAACACCTCATCGTAAGGGCGGCCCATGCCCAGCGATTCCAGTTGCAGCCCCCACTGCTTCAAGTCGGTGTCAATGTCGCCGGGGAGGACGGCGTTGACCGTGACCCCCTGCGCGGCGACCTCCTTCGCCAGCGACTTGGTGAACGCCACCACCGCCGCCTTGCTGGCCGCGTAGGCGGAGACGAACGGCTTGGGCTGTTCCGCCGCGATCGAGGCGATGTTGATGACCCGTCCGCCGCGCCCGCCGGACAGGATCAGCGGCAGGGCGTACTTGCTCACCAGAAACGTCCCGGTCGCGTTCACCTCCAACGTCTTGCGCCAGCCGGCCTCCGGCATCTCCACCACCGGGCCGGGGGCGACGGCGGTCCCGGCGTTGTTGACCAGGATGTCGAGCCGCCCGAACGTCTCCTCCACCTGGGCGACCAGGGCCTGCACCGCGGCCCCGTCGGTCACGTCCACCTTGACCGGCAGAGCGCGGCGGCCGGCCGCCTCGACCGCAGCGGCGACGGCGACCAACTCCTCCCAGGCGGCGGTGCCGCCGTGCGGCAAATTCGTCAGCGGGGCGCAGATGTCCCCCACGACCACGTCCGCCCCGCAGCGGGCCAACGTCTGGGCGATGGCCGCCCCGATCCCTCGTCGGCGGCCCGCGCCCGTCACCAGGGCGACCTTACCGCTCAAATCGTACATCTCGACCTCCTCGCTGAAAGTTAAGTGATCTCCGCTTCCGCCACACCGACCGCCCGGAACGCAACCCGCCGCCCGCCGTGATAATAGTATTTGGTCACGCGGGCCGGGTTGGACTGCGCCTCTGCGCCGGCCTCGTTGCCCACGTCATCCGTGGCCGTGACGCGGAAGGCAAAGCAGGAGCCGAAGGAGAGCGGGAACTCGTACCGCGTGGACGTGGTGTGGGGCGGAGTACGGTCGGCGGGCAACACACCGCCTACGGCGATGTCGTCACTTCCAAACCCAACCAAAGCCTCTGATAAACAGCCCACTCCGCTTCGTCCGTTTCCCAATAAGGATAAATAGCAACACCAGTTACGGCAGAAGGATGTGCCACCGCATCATTCAACCCGTCTACTATGCCTTGCAATCCACTCGTCATGTTTTCAGCGGTAGGCCAATGCGTCCACGTCTTTTCTTCGGACGTTGGTACGCCAAAGAATAAATCTACGTCGCTGCCATTCACAGCCTGGCTAATCTCGATGACTTGAAAACGCGACCAATGGCGATACAACGCCGCCAATGGCATTGCGCTGTCATAGGTCATCACGGCGACTTGATCTACGCGGGAGGCTACTTCACGATAGTAGTTTGCATACCAGGCCACTCGTCCGACAATCGGCCACTGCACGCTCGGAAAGATAGGCCATATTCGACGTGTAGCTATCGAAAGGGTGAACTCTGGGCCAAGAGCGTCCCGAACTTCATCAAGCAAGACCAGGACATTCGAGTCGTTGCTGGAAATCGGCTCTGGGTCCAGGTGGATTCCATCGAATCCTTCTTCTCGCACCAGGCTCGCACAGAACTCGGCAATTTGCCCACGCATAGTACTGTCGCCCAGATTGACGTGTTCCAGAGGCAATCCGATCCATGCCTGTACGTTCAAATCAGGTTCTGTGGCCTTGAGAGTCTGTATGAACTGACCGGCATACGAGTAAGTGGGATTGAACTGACCACCGGGCTTTAGATAACTCGCGTAAACAAACACGTAACGTATCTGTCGCTTGGTCAGCGCATCGGCTAGAGTAGCAATCTCTTCAGAATCATGCGGCCCATTCACCCATTTGACCCCTAACCACGCCGCATTGACTCCCTGATTGAAGCATGCACCAGGATAGTTTGTAGCCGGCCTAAAGATACACGCTCGTCCCACGATAAGGAGGAGCATCAACACAAGCCACAAGCGGGGATTAGAAAGAGAGCGACGCTTTTGCTTGACCAGCATCATTCCGGCTCTCCCGCCTCAAACGCCACGGCTAATGCAATGTTCAACAAGTGGGGAGCGACACACGGATTGCCCGCCACTGCTCCCATGCAGAGCGTGGGAGCAAGAGAAGGTTACGTGCTCGTTTCCACACCCCGGCTTCATTGCTGCTCGTTCCCACGCTCCGGCATGGGAACGCCGGGGAGACGCTCCGCGTCGGCCCAGCGGCAACGGATTCATCCGCTGCCTGGGCGTGAGGCCCCAACCCAGGCGGCGGATTTATCCGTCGCCGACGAACGGGTGACATGCCCGCCGCCCTCCGCTCACACGCAGAGCGTGGGAGCGCGAGCGTCACGCTCGCGTTCCTACACCCCGGCGTGGGAACGCCGGGGAGACGCTCCGCGTCAGGGGCCGGTGGCGACGGACTTATCCGTCGCCGACGACCAGGCGACATGCCCGGAACGCAAACCGGCCACCGCCGGTCGGTCACTTGGCAAACAGGCAGCCCCTGTTTCTCAACGTGCCAAGAACCTCCGTCCGGTGACCGGACATCCCCCGCTCTACTACAAAGCCGCTCGAAACCCTGACCGGCCACCCCTCAACAGGCAACCACATCTGCCTCGAAGGAAGGGACTCAGATCGCCGTCGCTCGTACCATCTCCTCAGCCACCTTATCTCGTACCCACAGGTTCACCAGCGTCTCGACGGATACGCCCCTTCGCCAAGCGATTTCGCTGACCTTGTGTGCCAACGTGCTTTCCAATGCACAATATCTCACTTCGGATTGGATGTCTACCTCGAATTCAACCGGCTCTGTGGCGTCCCAATACTCCGTCACATCGTGGGCGTCCCAAAACTCCCCTATCTCTCGGTACGATTGGGCTTGAGAAATCGAACTCCTACTTTCGCTCATACTGGCGTGGAGCAGTTGAAAGAGCGCGAGATTAACAAGGTCGGACTCACTCAGTTTAGCCAGCGCAGGTATGAGTCAGCCCCTGATCCTCAGACGTGTCTCTTCAACAATCCACAGAAGGTGCTCAAGTGGCTCGCTGGAAAGCAGTGGTATCAGACGCTTGATGACCTTGAGAACGCGGGGTTTATCCTGCTTGTGCAAACGCAAAACTATCAAGCCGGGGAATTGCGCCGGTGGGTATGCACGAATGTCAGCGAAGCCTGTGTCCAGGGTGATCAAGGCACGTCCCTCCTCCTGGCATACAGAAGCAATATCGCAATCGGGCGAACCCTCCAAGTGCTGCTCAAAGACGGTAACAGCATCATGGCCAACTTGGCGCAACAAATCGGCTACCTCGACTGGCAAATTCTCGTCAACCTTGAATTTCATCGCGTTATCTATGCCGGAATAGCTACAACACGCTCGCGGGCCAACTCGGCAGCGTATGTGATAGCGGCTTGCACCGCCTCCCGATCCAAGGATGGGTAACTGCGCAGAACCTCGTCAGGAAGGATGCCAGCAGCAAGGTTGTCGAGGATAACCGAAACCATGATGCGCGTGCCTTTGAAACACGCTTTTCCGTGACAGATGGTGGGATCAACGACAATATAATCTTGCCAATTCATAAGCAACCTCCCCGGACATACCGTATTTCTCTCGCGTGTGCTAACGAAATGCGACAGCCTCACCGCCCCCGACCGACCACGCGCCACGACTGCTCGGAACTGCACCGGCGACTGACAGGCTACTGATAGGATACCACGTTTTCCCCGGCGCGTCAAAATTCACGTCTTTCCGCTAGTACCTCGTCAAGATGATTCTGACAAGTTAGGGTAGAGCCGTTCCAATTTGTCCCGCGCGTCGGAGACACCGAATTGCCAATTGACGGTGGCCCGCTTTCCGTTGCGTTCAGCTACCCAAGCCT
>JALWUZ010000659.1:2197-12885 GCA_027079895.1 Anaerolineae bacterium | reverse complement strand
GCAAGGAGGGGCGGGTCGCCGTAGGCACAGCGGCGATTACGTCCGCCTGGGACGCCGCTGCCTCGCCCATCCACCACAGGAGTGAGAAGGCCACGACGACGACCAGCAGGGCCGCCAGGCTCTTGCTTCCCGCAGGGGCTGCTTTGCCCATGTCACCTCCGCGAGCGGGAGCGCGGCGATTGGAGACCAACGCCGGCGGCGGATTCCGTCCAGGCGAACGGCCCGGCGACGTTGTTCCCCTCGTCGCTCTCGTCCACCGCAGCCTGGGGGTTGGGCGGCCCCCACGAGTCCACCACAGCCCAGACCGCGTGCTCCCCCGGCCCGAAACTGGCCGGCCAGCGGCTCTGCTCCGCAACCAGGAACGGCCCGTCAACGGTGAGCGTCAGGCTCTCGCCGGGGGTCAGTTCGTCTATGAACCAGGCCAGCCCGTACAGGCTCAACTCGGCCCAGGAGGTGTTGACCTGCGGCGGAGCGGTCGGGTCCAGGTAGGCGTCCACCCAGAAGTCGGACGCCGGCGAGAGCCCCTGATTGCTGACCGTCACCTGGAACGTGGCCGGGTCGGCTGGGTCGAGGGAGAGGCGGGCTACCAGGTCGGGGCGCGGGTCCAAATCGCGCAGGCAGATGGGCAGGTAGGCCCGGCGCGGCTTCCAGAGCACTCCGACGGTGTACTCGTCGCCGAATTGCCCGGCGACGGTGCGCTGGCTGGCCGTGTCGAAGAACTGGCCTACGGTGCGCTCGACGACGGCGTAGCCCCAGCCGGACGCGGTGGGCTCGATTCGGTTGCTCCGGGGGACGATCTGCACGGTAGTTTCGACGACTTTCCAGCCGCCGGGCGCGATGTCGCCCAGGTCGAGCGGCCCCGACGCCCCGACCGGGGTCACGCCGGCGGGCAATTGGAGCGTCGCCGTGACGTCGCGGGCCAGCGCGTCCCCCTGATTGTAGGCCGTGATGCGCAGCGTGATCTCACTGCTCTCGTCCGGCGGGATGGTGCAATGGCCGAATCCATCATCAATGACGCTCTCGCTCTCCCGCAGGCAGGAGTAATCCACAGTGACCGCCGCGCCGTTCGCTTCCACGACCAGCGGCTCGCCCTGGTCGCACCAGCGCACGTCGAAGGGGTCGCGGTAGCAGATGTGGCCGCCATCGCCGACTAGATTGGGCCCGTGATTGGCGCGGGTGATGGTGGCGCGGGTCACGATGTGGATTGGGCCGTCGCCGGGCAGGGTGCGCTGTTCCAACGGCAGGTTGAAGCGGACGCCGTCCCCCTGGGGCTGGAAGGTGATGGTGGGCGCGAAGGTGGCGAAGAGGCCGGCGGCGGTGTCGCTGAGGGGGTGTTGGGCGTCGTAATCGGTGGCGTCCGCCAGGGCCATCGTCTGCGTCTCGCTCGCCAGGGCCGCCCCTTGCAGCGTCACGTTGGCGGGCAGGGTCTCGGTCAGGGTCAGGTCGTGGGCCGGGCCGAGGGTGATTTCCGGCGCGCCGCCGCTGTCCCGCAACGCCAGCACGAGTGGCGGGGCGGCGTATCCGGCGGGCAGACCGTCCGCGCTCACCTGCACCGGCAGGGTGATGACCGCGCCCTGCAATTCGGCGGGGATGGCGCCGATCTCCAGGTCGAAATAGTAGACACCGCGCCAGGCGTCGGGGATGGTGTCCACGTTGAGGAAGGCCAGTTCGGGCCACAGCGGCTCCGGCGCGGTCGCCGGGTCGGTGTAGAGTTGCGTGACGGTGATCCAGTCCGGCGCGTCCAGCGTCACCGCGACCTGGGTCAGAGTGACGCCGGTGTTGTTGTCCAGCGAGATACGCGCCCGCGTGCGGTCGTGGGAGGCGACGATGGAGTGGAAGAGAGTCTTCTCCTCACGTCCGCCGACGTAGGCCGTCGCCACGAAGTCGCCGTACCCCCAACTGTCCATGTAGGGGTCTTGGGTGAAAGGACGCGGGTCGAACCGGTCGCCGATGTCGTAGACGTAGTAGATTTCGTCGCCGTAGACGCTGACCGCCGTCGGGCCGACCCAGCCCTCCACCTGACCGTCGCTGGAAAGGCCCAGCACGCTGTGGACGTGCGAGTCGTAGATTTCGTACCGGTTGGCCCCGGCGAGCATCTGGCGGTAGATGAAACGTGCGCCGTCGTGCAGTTTGAACATCCCCTCGTGATTGCCGCCGTAGGTCAAGATGGTGCCGTCAATGTAGCAGACCTCGGCCACACCCGGCGGCACGTCCTGTTGGAAAAGGAGGTGGTCATAGGCCGCCGTCTCGGTGACGCTGACCAGGTCGGTGTGGCCCAGCGGCGAGCGCCAGGAATCGAACCAGGTGCCGTTGCGCGGGCGGATGCGAATCCCCAATCCGTCGAAGATCGGCATGTCAATCAGGTTCATATTGGCCGGAATCCCGTATTCGGCCCGGTTGTAACTCTTGATCATCAACGTGAACCAGGTCTCCGGCAGGCGGGTGGGAATCTCGCGGGTCTCCGTTTCGGGGATGCCGTCCCCGTCCAGGTCGGCCAGGAGGCCAAAGGTGACGTTGACCGCCGCGTGCCGCTCGTGGAGGTCGCAAGTGGCGCACGAGTCCCAGTCCCAAGTGTCGTAGAACGTGGCGCGGAAGGGCAGCGTGTGGGTGCGCGACCAGACGTCCTGGTAGGTGACGCCGGGCATAGTGGGCGCGGCGGCGGCGTAAGGGGTGGCGGCTTCCAGGTACTCGCGGAAGGGGACCGGGGCCGCGCCGGCGGCGACGTAGACGGAGCCGGCATCGTAGGGCATGACGACGACGCCCTCGCGCGGCGTGCCGTGGAAGCGCACCTCGCGCCCCAGCAGTTCGCGGGAGTGGACGCCGTAACGCACCGCCGGTTCCTCGTACCAGTAGCCGGGCCAGTCGCCGAGGTCGAAGGACAGGGGCAGGCAGGGCAGCAACAGGCGGTGGTCGGCCGTCACCGAGATGTAGGCGGTGTAACTGGGCGGGATGGTGATGAAACTGCCGTAGTCATCGCCCTGGGCGTGCAAGGGCGGCGGGTCGGTGTGTATGCCGTAGGTGCTGGTGAAGACGCACCAGTCGCCGCGCCAGTCGTCCAGCGTGTAGGTGCGGGTCGGGACGGTCTCGCCGATGGGCAGCGGGTAGGGCGACTGCGCCGGGTCGCCCTCACCGCCCCACAGGAACGGCTCGTTGCGCATCCAGATGGTCTCGCCGTCGTTGGTGTTGAGGATGACGTGCTGATTCTCGATGTCCACGATGGGGTAGATGAGGTAAACCCAGTCGGTGACGATGAGGTTGTGGGCCAGGGTCCACTCCTTGTTCTCCATCGCCAGGGCCACGTCCAGGTAGATGCCGTCGGCGGGGATGCGGTAGTGCCGGTCGGCCTCCAGGTCACGGTCGCCGACCAGACGGGCGGCCATCTGGGCGGTGAGGACGAAGGGGCGATGGGTGACTTCTACGGGCCCCAGTTCGGGGTCGTCGTAGTGCAGGCGTCCGGTGCTGAAGGTGCCGACTCCGGCGGCCAGCGCGTCGGGGTCGCTTTCGGCGATGTAACTCAGCGTGACCGTCTCGCCGGCGGCCAGGTCGCCCAGGTTCCAGACGATGAGCGTCTCGGTGGTGGGGAGGGCGACGGTGTAGATGGCGGACGGCGCGGGGCGGACGGTGGCGGTGAGGACAGTGTATCCCTGGGCGACGGTCTCGGTGAGGATGGCGTTGGCGATGGGCGTGTCCCACAGGTTGGCCGCCGTCAGGGTGACGCTGACCGGCACGCGCTCGTAGGCCGGAAATTCGTGGCGGTCGTAGGCCGGATTCCAGGTCTGGATGGCGTCGCCGGTCAGTTCGGCGCGGCTGGAAAGGGCGAGCAGGACGGCGTCCATAAAGAGCGGGGCCTGGACGCGGCGGGCGGCGTCGGTGGGATGGCCGACGATGAGGAGCACCTGTCCCGCGCCCGCCGCAGCGCGGACGATGGCCGGGGCGTCGTCGCCGTTCGAGAGGGTGGCGACGACTTGCATGTCGGGGGCAGGGTGCAGGATGGGGTCGGTGAGGATGTAGAGCGTGTCGGTCAGCCACGACCAGGCCAGCGGGGAGTCCGGCGCGTGGACGGCGAGCGTCCCGCCGTTGGGGTCGCTGCCGGCGGCGAGGGCGACGGTGTGGGCCAGGTCAACCGTGCCGGGGGGAAGGAGTCCGGCAGCCTCGGCGATGTAGGCGCCGTTGGACTGGGCGTAGAGGGTGCCGCCGTTCTCCACGAAGGAGCGCACCGCGGCCAGGGCGCCGCTCGCGGAGAGGGCGCGGGTGACGGTGAGCACTGCGTCGGGGCGGACGGCGGGGACGATGAGCAGGTCAACGTCCGTCAGGCCGCCGTCGGCCACCGCCGCCTCGTCCAAGACGGTGTAGGGCAGGCTGCCGAACAGGTAGCCGTCGAGGAACTGGCGCACATCGGCCAGTTCCCACATCGCCATCATCTGGCTCTGTCCCTGGGTGACGACGACGGTAGAGCGGAGCAGGGCGACGGCGCCGGGACGGAGTCCGTAGGCGCGGGAGAGGGGCCAGGTGGTGGTGACGGCGCGATGACCGGCAGCGGTATCGAGGCCGCCGGGGATGATGAGGTCGCCCGGCGCGAAGAGGCCCAGCGTGCCATCGCCGAACGGGGCGGCGGCCCAGTGGACGCGCCCGCCGTCGTAGAGGTGGTCGAGCGCAGCGCGGTAGGCGGCGCGCGGGTCGGGCTGGCGCGGGCCCAGGGGGATGATCACGTCACCGGGGAGCAGGTCGGCCTGCGCGGTGGTGACGACCAGGGCGAACAGGAGCCCCAGGCCGGTCAGGGCCAGGGCGATGGCAGTGGTAAGCCGTGTGATACGCATCAGAACACCTCCTCGATAACGCTGCAAGCCAGACTTTCAATAATGCGCACGAATCACCTTAACGCCTGTTCCAAGTGTGGCGGCAATCTCATCTAGATTCTGTTCCGTCAGGTCACGGTGGGGATTTTTCAGTGAGATTACAAATCTAGCAAACCCTGCCGGCCAGTCATAGACAAGGCTGTTCAGGTCAGTCTGGTAGCCGCAGCATGGCGTCTCTACCCCTAATTCCGCGAAACCATTCTTGTACTTCTCGCTCATAACACTTTGCCACCATGACCACTCTAGCCGCTTGCCGCATTCGGGGCAATATAAGGCGTGCAGGTTGCTTCCCGAATCTACAAATCGAACACCCTGCGATGCCGTAGCCTCTATCTCTGCGCCAGGACATAACCTTTCGAGAAAAAGCGTTACATGCCCGATGCGCTCCTTGGATGGAACATAGTGTGGATCATCTGGCACAATGTATAGGCAATAATCAGACATTGCCTCCTCTCATCCTGCATTTGGCTGTAGAGGTCAGGTCAATCCGCTTTCATCCGTGCTGTGATAGTGTTCCAGAATGGCCCGAATCATATCGGGCGCGAGCGTCTTAGGGCAAGAGAGTGCTCTCAGCCACATCTCCCGAGCTCTCGACTGCTGCCCGGCTTCCAGATAGAGATTGCCTAACCTGATATAAAGATTGGGATCATCCGGAGAAAGTTGCACTGCTCGCTCCATCCATCGGATTGCTTCCTCGAGTGTCACAACTTGCTCTGGAATACCATAAAGGGCGGCAATACCCAGCATCGCTTTTGCATTACACGGATCGAGTTCCAGGGCCCGGTAATAAGATTGCAAAGCCTGTTTATAGTCATAGGTTATCAGCCAGTAGTACTCGCCTAAGCGCGCATACAGAGAGGCATCATCCGGCGACAGCGCGAGAGCCTTTTTTAACCACATAATAGCCTCGTCTCCATCTTGGGACGTGCCGTGTTCGCTCATAGCCATAGCATAGTAACAGGCCGCTATGACGGAATCCACAGCAGCACTTTCCCCTGATAGAGTTATGACTTCCTCGTATCGGGCAATTGCCTGTTGGTAATTTCCGTGTTGTCTGTCCTCGTTGGCTCGAACGAGGATGGACAGGATGAGATCCATTGATGAACTGTGGTTCATCGCATCTTCATCCGGGCATCTCCGATATAGATGACGCCATCAGCAGAAAGTAAACTCTTCAACGCCAAGCGACCATGTCCACGCCTGGCGATATGTCGGACATCAGCACGGTTTCCGCACCGTTTTCCAAATCCAACCTGACCAGCCGAATGTCCGCGTCCTCTCGCCTCAGGTACGCGAGGCGTTGACTATCTGGAGACCAGGTGATGGCAGTCTGACAAGAGCGATGAGTCAGACGGGACAGGCGGCCGTTTTCGCGATTGATGATGACGATGTCACCGTTGGCTTGGCAGAGAGCCAATCGTCTCCCATCTGGAGACCAATCTACGCCGATGATATGAACTGTGTCAGAGTACACGGTGGTAAGAACCCGCCGGTCAACGTCCAAAATGGATAACTCGGTGAAGGTATGCGTGTCATCCGCCCCGGCTAGGGCTATCTGCCGGCCGTCTGGCGACCACGTTATGGAAGTCGTGTAGGACTGCCCCCCTCGAAGCAAACGTGTCCAGACCTCGTTGATGGGGTCAATGAGATACAACCCAATCCCAGAGTCTACCCCCGCCGGAAAAGCGGCGATCTGGTGTCCCCCCGGCCTCCACGCAAAGACTCTCACGGGGCCGGTGACGAATTCCCACTCTCCCGTCTCAACCTCTATCACTACCAACTGCTCGTGGAACGGCTCTGGAGTCGGTTCTACCAGCAGGGCGATGAAGCGGTCATCATCCGACCAAACTACATGGCCTCGAATCATGTCGCTCGCGAAAGGCAACTCGACTATCTCTCGAGAACTGAGGCCGTCGGATACCGCGAGCGCTGTCCCCGATGCGCTCTTATGGATGTACGCGACCTGCCTCGCGTCATAGGAAACGGCGGCATGGGTTCCCTCTACCTCCCATCCGAACGCTTCGCCCGTGAACGGATTGACCGATAGTACGCCTGTGCCTTCCCCAATCGTAAAGATGCGGGAGTCGGAGGTGTCGCTATCCGGTGAGCACGCGACGAGGGAAATCAGGATGAGGACACAAATCACATGACAGTGACGCACCGACCGATACGGTTGGATGTGAGGTCGAGTTTTCGGCCGTCGCCCGGGTGCGACGCACTTCCAAAGTGCGTCGCACCTCTCACTCTGGCCCATTTTCAGGTAGCCATAGTATCCATTCGCCCTCTCGATCAACGATCCACACCTTATTGAGGTGGTCCCTGGTAATAAATTGCAAGACCACTTTGCAACCGTCGGTCAAGTTATACTGGAAAAGATAAACTCCCGACCCGATGTCTTCATCCGGCATTCCGATGCGTTCGGTAATCTCTGTAAAACTCATTCCTATTTTCAGAAATGAAAACGTTGCAAGATCACAGGAAAGCGACGCAGGCTCGGGGAAGCGCGTTCCGCAAGCAACCAATAGCACGAGCAGGAGGAAACTCGAAACCGGCATTTGCACTTTGTAACTTTCAGTTAGTGGCCAATGGGAAACTGTGCTCATCGTACAAAGTTGATCGCATTTGCCACTTGCCAATCGAGCGATTGAAATCGCCCCTGATAGGCTTGCTGCCGGGCGTCCACCTGCGTGGACGCGACGTCGGCGCAAGCCGACGGTTGGCATTTGCCTCCCAGGCGCGGTTTTAACCGCCATTCTCTCTGAATGACTCGTATTCACGAACTGCGTCCCGATAAAAGTATACTAGTGATTCCTCCGGCCCACCGGTGATGCGTTTGTAAATCTTATGAAAAGGGAAATATTCTATGGATCCGTCCCCTATGGCTACTGAGGAATGCATAAGGTTGTCACGAATAATCCATCTACCCTCCAACGTCCTCACAAGGACCTCACCCAAGTAACAGCCAAAGTCATGCACAAAAAGATCTTTATCGTTAGGCACTCCTCGTAAGTGTGATATTAAATGCTCAAGTCTTGCCACCCCTTCCCCAGAAAAAGGCAGTTCAACGCCAAAGGTCTCTTTTACCCTCTTAACGGTTTCTTCGGCACTTGATTCAAACATAAGGATAACGCCGCCCGAGTGCGACCAAAGTTCGTTGCACCTCCCCGTCCTTACGCCGTCCGCGTGGAGCCGTCCCGCATGATGACCGTATCCTCTGGGTGCAGTTCCAGCCACTTGGCGGCGTACCCCTCGTCATCCAATCCGGCGTTCTCCCCGTTGGTGAATTTACCCTGAAAATCGGTCGCCAGTTCGTCGCGGATGACGTTGGAGGCGCGGTAACTGACCTTGAGTTTCTTGTTCCGGTCACAACTGACGTAGAAACTGCCGATCTCGCCCACCTTGACGTAATCCCCCACCTTGAGGTGGCGCACCATCGCCGTGGCGAACTTGTAGGCGAAGTCCCGTGCGTCGCCCAGGTCGAACCCCGACTGCTCGGCGATCTCCTCCGCCAGCGCGTCCAGGTCAACCGTGCGCCCCCGCACCACCTTAGGGCGCAACTTGCTGATCACACTGATGATTCTGACTTCTGCCATCGGAAAACCTCCTTAAATCTGAACTGACATCACGGCTCGCCGGTAGCGAACCGCAAATTCCCTTTAAGGGTAACGGCCTTAGCCTTCAAGGCTACGGGCATTGGCCTTGAAGGCTAAACGGTAACTGCTGCCGCCCAGGGGCGACGCACTTCCGAAGTACGTCGCACCTCCCACGCTCTCGCGCTGTGGCGGCCTCCTGGGTTCACACGCGAAGTGTGAGGAAGTGTGAGAATGAACGCAACCGCATAGAATGGATCTGATGCTAAACTTCACAACTACCACCGCACCTTACCGTTTTCACTACTTGGACGTTGCGGCTGTTTGCATTTAGGAAGGAGCATTGTGAATATCCTTTTTTGAACTAACAATGGACTTAACGTAAGGTTGTTCACATCTCCAATCCGAATGACTGCCGCAATAATCTTTCCAAAAATCATTACAGGCAGAGCTGCACATTCTACTACACTTGTCCAGCATAAATCTGGTATAGTCTGTATTATTGGTTGGTTCATAAGGGCACATACCAACAGCCTCATTGTTATGAGCACATAAGTCACGATTAAATACACCAAGGTCAATATCTTCGCTAATCTTCCTAAATGCTGATTCCAACCTGTCCCATATAACATCCTCAACCAGGCCTTCAGTTAGCTCACGGTATAGCCTTAACGCCCTCTTACTAATAAAGTAGCGTAATCCTTTAGCTATTCTCCCCCTAACTTTCGGTGAAGCCTTCCCCCCTATGCCGGCCGTAGCACCTCCCCAAACGGCCTCCACAAGCGCATCCCGCAAAGTGTTTTCCCAACACCAGCCACTCAAATTAGAGCGGTTAATCAATATATCTCTTATAACAGGTTCTATAGCACCTTCTATTGCTCCTCCAATTATTGGACTTGCATACAAAGATATCTCCGTTCCAATAGATCCCGCCACTCCGCTAGCTACATATTCCTCCCACCTGCTTAATCTCCAATCCAGTAGATCGCCAATGCCTTGAACAGATATTCCTTTTAGAAAACCACCGACTAATGCAATACCATCATCCGCTCCAACGTAATACCCATATCTTTCCACCACCGATGTTGGATTGCCCAGGGCATAACCATAACGATGTTGTGTTTGCGGCAACAAAGTATATCCCCGCCACGCATCCTGCGTCAACCACACGCCCCGCGCCGGGTCGTAGTAGCGGGCGTAGAAGTGGATCAGTCCCGTCTCCGGGTCATAGTCCTGCGCGGTGTAGGTGAAGAGTTGCAGGTCGGTCGTGCCGGCCAGGTGTTGGCCGTACTCGTCGTACAGGTAGGGGGATGCCAGGTCGCCGGTCTCGTCGGTCAGGGCGATGATGCTGTCCAGGCCGTCGGTCTCGTACCAG
This sequence comes from Anaerolineae bacterium, assembly GCA_027079895.1. Taxonomy (GTDB): domain Bacteria; phylum Chloroflexota; class Anaerolineae; order B4-G1; family B4-G1; genus JALWUZ01. The sequence continues at coordinate 3,064 of JALWUZ010000659.1, read as the reverse complement.
TAGCGATCGCCGGTTGATAGGGGCGCAAGGTTTTGCGCCCGTACAATTTCCATCTCGAAGGGGCGGCGCAGGCCGGTCAGCGGCGAGGGGGCCAGGTAGTAGTAGGTCTCTGTCACCGTGCCGCTCACCGCCAACTGCGCCCCGATGATGTCGAGGCCGTCGTAGAGGTAGGTGATGACCTGCGTCGCCGTGATGCCGCCGGGGTAGGCGACCTCTTTGCGGACGCGCCGCCCGTAGCCGTCGTAGGTGTAGGTGGCGATCATCGTCACGGTGATGGCCGCGCTGTCGCTCATCGTCTTGGTCACGCCCACCAAACGGTCTTCGCGGTCGTAGGCGTATTCGGTGACGCGAACCGTGCCGTCCGGCAAGGGCGCAAGGTTTTGCGCCCCTACAATCTCGCGCACCCGGTCGCCGTTCCCGTTGTAGGCCAGCGCGGTCTCGCGGCCCGGCTCCTGGATGCGGGTCAACTGGTTGGCCGCGTTGTAGGTGTAGGCCACCGCCTCCGGCTGCGGGGAGACGGGCAGTTCGGGCAGGCCGGGGTCGGGGGCCAGTACCGTGCCCGTCTTGGACAGGCGGTTGCCCACGGCGTCGAAGGTGTAGGCGGTGTCGCTCGCCGGGTCCTCGGTGGCGGCGTTGACCAACCGGTCCAGAGCGTCATATTGGTAAGTGTGGGTGATGACGACGGGCGTCGGGCTGCCGTCGAAGGCGGCGCGGGTCTCGATTACCTGGGTGCGGTTGCCCACCTTGTCCATCGCGTAGGCGTAGGCACTTTGGGGATGGGGCGCGCCCAGTTTGCGGTGGTCAATCCCGGTCAGCCGGCCGGCGGCGTCGTAGGTGTAGGTGGAGGCGACATCGTTGGGGCGCAAG
>JALWUZ010000659.1:0-2187 GCA_027079895.1 Anaerolineae bacterium | reverse complement strand
CGCGTCACCTGGCCCAGCGGGTTGTACTCGAAGGTGCTGGCGTCGCCGTGGGGGTCGGTGAAGGTGGTCAGCCAGTCGTTGGCGTTGTAGGCGTAGGCGACGGCGTAGCCGTTGGGGTAGGTCAGGCCGGTCAGGTTGCCCAGCGCGTCGTAGGTGCGGGTGATGGTGCGGTCCAGCCAGTCGGTGGTCGTCGTGCGGCGGCCCAGGGCGTCGTAGGTGTGGGTCGTGCAGCCCAGGCCGTCGCACATTTGGAGTTCGTTCCCCTCCAGGTCGTAGGTGAAGGTGATGGGGTGCAGTGTCGGCGGGGTGGAGCCGTAACGGACGGCGGTCAGGCGGTCGTTGCTGTCGTACTCGTAGTAAGTGGCCCGCCACATCGCGTCCACGCGACGGGTCAGCCGGCCTGCTGCGTCGTAGGAGTAGGCCCATTGCTTCCCCAGGGGATTGACCTCGCGCTTCAGTTGATTGAGGAAGTTGTAGGCAAAGGTGGTCGCGCTCCCGTTGGCGTCGGTGATGACCGTCAGGTTGCCCACCTCGTCGTAGCCGTAGCGGGTCGTGCCGCTGAGGGGGTCGGTGACGGCGATGAGGCGGCCCAGGGCGTCATAGTTGTACCCCGTCGTGTGGCCGTTGGCGTCGGTGACGGCGGTGACGCGCCCCAGGGCGTCGCGGGCGTATTCGGTGGCGTTGCCCAGCGGGTCGGTCGTTTGGAGCAGGCGGCCCAGCGGGTCGTAGTCGTAGGTGGTGGCCTTACCCTGCGCGTTGACCTGCCGCACCAGGTTGTAGACGGCGTCGTACTCCATCGTCGTGGTGTAGCCCAGCGCGTCGGTGAACTGCACCGGCAGGCCGGCCAGGTTGTAGGTCGTGGCGACGGTGTGGCCGTTGGCGTCGGTGACGGCCACCGGGGTATCCTCGGCGTCGTAGGCGTAGCGGGTGACACCCCCCAGGGGGTCGGTGATGGTCACGGCGTTGTCGTTCTCGTCGTAGGTGAAGGTGGTGGCAAAGCCGTTGGGCGAGGTGATGACCACCGTATTGCCCACGGCGTCATAGGCGTACCGGGTCGTGGGCCGTTGACCGTCGGGGAGGATGGGCTGCATCACGGCGGTCAGCCGGTTCAAGGCATCATAGGCGTAGTCGGTGCGGTGGCCCAGCGGGTCCACCTGGGCAGTGCGGTTGCCCACGGCGTCGTACTCGTAGCGGGTGACGTTGCCCAGCGGATCCTTGACCACCACCAGGCGGCCCAGGGCGTCGTAGGTGTAGTCGGTCACTTCGCCGCGCGGGCCGATGGTGCGCACCAGTTGGTCCTCGGCGTCGTAGCAGTACTCGGTGCGGTGGCCCGCCGCGTCAACGAGGTACTCGAGCCGGTTGGCGGCGTCGTAGATCATCCGCGTGCGGTGGCCCAGGGGGTCTATCGTGGCGACGACGTTGCCGTTGGCGTCGTACTCGTAGCGGGTGACGGCACCGGTGGGGTCGGTGACGGCCAGCAGCCGCCCGGCGTCGTCGTACTCGTAGCGGGTAACGTGCCCGGCGGCGCCGGTCATCGCCACGCGGCGGTAGAGTTGGTCATAGGCGTAGTGCGTCCAGTGCCCCAGCGGGTCGCGCTCGCCGGTCAGTTTGAGGTTGGCGTCGTATTGGTAGAGCCGCTCCCCGCCCCGCCGGTCAACGGAGCGCACCAGCAGGTCGTTCAGGTCATACTCGAAGGTGGAGACGTGCCCCTTGGGGTCGGTGATGCCGGTGATGTTACCCCGGTCGTCATACTCGAAGGTGACGGTGTGGCCGTTGGCGTCGGTGTAGGCAGTCTCCCGCCCGGCGGCGTCGTAGGTGGAGCGGGACTCGGTGCCGTCGGGGTAGATGGTGCGCACCAGGTTGCCGTAGTCATCGTACTCGTAGCGGGTGGCATGCCCCAGGGCGTCGGTGATGACGGTCGGCTGGCCCCAGGCGTTGTACGCGGCCTGCGTCTCCGACCCGTCCGGGGCGACGGCGCGGGTCAGGTTGCCGTGTTCGTCGTACTCGTAGTGCCAGGTGCGGCCCAGCGCGTCGGTCATCGAAGTGACCTGGTTGTGCGCGTCATAAGTCCAGCGGGTGACGTCGCTGGTGTAAGTCGCCCCGGCGGGGATGGGGTCGTAGCGGGCGGTGACGTTGCCCCGCTCGTCGTACTCGTAGCGGGTGACGTTCCCGTTGGCGTCGGTGCGG
>JALWUZ010000658.1 GCA_027079895.1 Anaerolineae bacterium | reverse complement strand
GGGGAGGAGGTGGTCGAGGGCCGGGCGTCCCAGGCGCAGCAGGAGGTCGGCGGCGAAGTCGTCCCCCGCGCTGGCCGGGGCGACGAGGAGCGGGGCGGCCCAGGCGGGTTCGCGGAGGAAGAGTGGGGCGTAGTCGTGGCGGCGGGCCAGGTCGAGGGCGGCGGCCAGGTGGGAGCGGGCCGCGGCGTCCGCGCCCTGTCGCCGGGACAGGACGGCCAGGTAGAAGTCGAGTTGGGCCTGTTCGTAGCGGGCCTGGTGGCGGACGAAGATCTCCTGCGCCGTCCGCCACATCTCGCCGGCCTGGTCGAGGTGGCCCAGTTCGAGGTGGATGGCCCCCAGGGTGATCAGCGAAAGGCCGATTTCGTACTCGTTGCCCAGTTTCTCGCGCATGGCCAGCCCTTTCTCGCCCCAGCGCAGGGCCTGGGCCAGGTCGCCGGTGCTGCGGGAGAGCACGGCCAGCCAATTCAGTGTGGCGGCGGTCTCGTAGGGTTCGTCCTGCTGCTGTTGGAGGGCGAGGGCTTGGAGGTGGAGGGCGCGGGCGGCGTCGTATTCCCCGCGGCAGCGGTGGATTTCGCCCAGGAGGTTGAGGGCGTAAGCGTAGCCGGTGGCGCGGTCGAAGAGACGGGCCAGGGTGAGGGATTTCCGGGCGTACTCCTCGGCCTGTTCCGACTCCCCCAGCAGGCAGTAGCAGTGGGAGATGTTGTTCAGGATGCCGACTTGCCGGTGACGGTTGCCGAAGGATTCCAGGAGGGTCAAGGCGGTGTTCCAGGCTTCCAACGCGCCCCGCAGGTCGCCCAGGCTGAAGCGCATGCGCCCCTGGAGGGAGAATAGGCCGGCCCGCCCCAGGATGTCGTGGCTGCGCTCGGCCAAATCCACCGCCTGGGACATCAGTTTCAACGCCTGCGGCACTCGTCCGCCTTGCATGTAGATGCAGCGGGCGATCTGCCCCAGGAGCACAGCGCGGGAGGTGTCATCGTGGGTGTAGGAGAGGGCCTGGGTGTAGCGACGCTCCGCCGTGGCGAAGTCGCCCTGGTCTTGAGCCAGTCCGCCCAGGCCGTGATACAGGTCGTGCAGGCCGGCGTGGTCGTCGCGGGCCAGAAGCAGGGGTTCGGCGCGGTGGTACAGTTGGCGGGCGCGTCCCCGTTCGCCCCGGATGGCGGCCAGTTTGGCCGCGGTGATGAGCAGCCAGGGATGGGTCTCGGCGAAGGCGGCGGGGAACAGGGTCAGCCAGCGTTCGAGGAGGTGGTGACGGCTGCGGGGGAGGAGTCGCCGTTGCAGCGGACGAATCAGGTCGGCGGCGGCCTCGTAATCTCCGGCGGCCAGGAGGTGCTCGATGGCCCCCTCGTCGTCCTGTTGCGCCAGGAGCCAGGCGGCGGCGCGGCGGTGCAGTCGTCGGACGGCCTCCCGGCCCTCCACTTCCAGCAGGCGGCGTTGGAGAAATTCGCGGAACAGGGTGTGGTAGCGGTAGGTCGTGCGGGCGGCGTCCTGGGGGAAGAGGAACAGGCCGGACTGTTCCAGGGCGGTGAGCAGGGTCAGGCTGTCGTCCCGTTCCAGCACCGCGTCGCACATGGCGGGGGTCAGGCGGGAGAATATGGCGGTGCGCCGCAGGAAGGAACGGGTCTCCTCCGATTGACCGGCCAGGACGACGCGGGCCAGGTAGTCGTACAGTTGACGCACGGTGCCGCCGAACTCACGGATGAGCCGTTCCGCCTCCGCCGGGCCGTAGCGGGCCCCGGTCTGGCAGGCCAGGCGAAGGGCCACGGCCCAGCCCTCGGTGCGGGCGGTCAGTTGGGAGGCCAGGTGCTCATCCAGGGTGAGCCCCAGGGTGAGTTCGACGAGACGGGTGACTTCGGCGGTGGTGAAGCGGAGGTCGGCGGCGGTCAGTTCCAACACCTGCCCCAGCGTCCGCAGGCGGGGGATGGCCGCCAGGGGAGGCTCCCGTCGGGCGGAGATGACGAGGTGGAGCGAGGAAGGGGCCTTGTTGATGAGCCGTTCCAGGGTCTCCCGCACGGCTGGGTCGTCGTCCACCAGGTGGAGGTCGTCGAGGACGAGGATGAGGGGGTGCGTCTGGGCCGCCAGGCCGTGCAGCAGCCGATAGAGGGCGGAGGAGGGGTCGCCGTGCGGGGCGGAGAGGGCGGCGCGGGCCTGGGCGGCCTCCTCCGGGATGACGGCGGCGAGGGCCAGGGTCAGGCGGGACAGGAAGGCGGGCAGGTCGGCGTCGTCCCGCTCGAAGAGGCACCACGCGCTCCGACGGTCGTCGGGCTGCCGGGCCAGCCACTGGCGCAAGAGGGTGCTCTTGCCGTACCCGGCGGGGGCGACGAGGAGGGTCAGGCGGTGCCTCCACCCGGTCTGGAGGCGGGCGATGAGGCGCGGACGGGGGATGAGTGCGGTGAGGGAATGGGGTTGCCAGATGCCCATTGGCGGTAATCGTCTCGTGTCATGGCGGCCCGATACGGGGGCTTGCGATGACGGCGAGGGACGGACGCGCTCATCCGCCTTTGCCGTCGGTGGGCGTTGTCCTGACCACAGCGTGCCAGCCGGCGACGGCCGGGAGGTAGAGGGAGAAGGTGCTCCCCTTCCCAGGCCCAGGGCTTTCGACGGTGGTGCGCCCGCCGTGGGCCTCGGCGACGTAGCAGACGAAGGCCCAGCCGACGCCCAGCCCCTCGCGTCCGCGCCGCAGGGCGTCCACGTTCTGCTCGAAGGGCTGCCCCAGGAGTTCCAATTGCTGCGGCGTCAGCCCGATGCCGGTATCGGAGACTTGGATGACCAGCCAGCCCTGGGACTCGAAGGCCCGCACCTGGGCCTTGCCGCCGGGGACGTTGAATTTGACGGCGTTGTGGGCCATCTGGAAGACGGCCTCGCTCAGCAGTTCGGGGTCCACGTAGACGCGGGGGAGGTCGTCGGGGACGAAGACGCGGAAGTCAACGTCGCGGGCCAGCGCCAGCACGGCCGCCGGTTGTACGGCCGCCGGAATCAGTCTGCTGACCGCGATGTAGCCCGGCTGCGGGTCGCGCTGCTTGGTCACCAGTTCGGCGAATTTGACGACGCCGTTGATCAGGCGGTGTAGATTGGCGATCTCGCTCGTCAGGTCATCGAGAGCCTGCCGGAGTTCCGGGGAGGCGTCGGCGGCGTAGTGCTGGACGACCTGGAGGGTCACGCCGATGGAGGCGAAGGGGGTCAGGAGTTCGTGGGTGACGACGCTGAGGAAGTCCGCCTTGAGACGATCCAGTTCTTCCAGGCATTTTTGGGCCTGCTCCAGGGAGCGGCGTTCGGCGCGTTCTCTTTGGAACAGGTCCCGCCACTCGGTGGCGAAGAGCATCAGTTGGTCTGTGGAGTCGGACACCGCCTGGCGCGGGAGGAGGTCGGAGGTGGTGCCGGCGATGAGGGCGGTGACGAAATCCACCAGGTAGGCCGGGCTGAAGGGGATGGTCAGGTAGGCGTCCGCTCCAGCGGCCAGGCCCAGTTGCCGGTCGGTGTCGCTCTTGCGGGCGGTGAGGAAGACGACCGGCAGGGAGGCCGTCTCCGGGTCGGTCTTCAGGGTGGCGCAGACCTCTATGCCGGAGCGGTTCTCGATGTCCATCTCCAGCAGCACGAGGTCCGGCTGAAGGGAGCGGGCCAGCACGAGGGCTTTCTCGCCGTCGGCGGTGACGATGGGTTGCACTCCTCCCACTTTCAGGACGGCTGAGATGACTTGGGCGATGGTCGGGTCGGCGTTGACGATCAACGCGGTGTGTTGGGCTGGCATCCGGCGTTCCTCCTCTGTCACCTGAGGGCATTATAAGGCACAATGGGGATGATGGCAAACAGGGGTCATATCGGGATTTCGAAGCAAACCGGGGCCTCCGTATCAACCCCCCACTTCTACCCTCGTTCAGGCGGGGTTGCCAAAATGCGTTTCTTCGGCGAAAATAGGACATCCGCTACCATCGCCCGTCAGCGGAAAC
>JALWUZ010000657.1 GCA_027079895.1 Anaerolineae bacterium | reverse complement strand
TTCAGGCTCTCCACCAGGTCCACCCGCCCCCAGCCAGTGACGTTGTTGGGCCGCCGGGCGGGCACCTCCTGGGTGCTGCCGCTCCCGTACTGGCCTGGGGACATGTCGGCAGCGCCGTTGATGAGAATCGCTTTCATCAGGGCCGCGCTGGGGTTGCTCACTCCCTTGATACGGGTGAGCCATTCTCTGACCAGCGCGGCGGCCCCGGCGGTGAGGGGCGTCGCCATACTGGTGCCGCCCATCATCAGGTAGTGCTCGTCTACGGCATCCCCCGGCTGGGCCAGACCCACACTGCTCATTGTACCCCAATCGCCCCCATCCACCCGGATGTCATCCAACCACCACTGGCTGTTGTAACTCCCGCTCTCGCTGTAGATGGTGAAGCCCACTCTGAGATCTGTGGGGTCAATGCACTGGCCGTAATTGTCGCAGATGACGTTGGAAAACGGCCCCACCGTGAAGAGAGTGTAGGAGTTCTGACTGCCGCTGAGAGTCAGGACCAATCCAAGCATCGGGGTCACGTCGCCATCGGTCAACCAGAGCACCAGTTGATTGTCGCCTCCCAGGGAGTACTTGTGCCAGAAACTGATGTCGAAACCCCCGGTAGGGTAGACGTTGACGGGCGGGGTGAAGAGAATAGTCATCGCCCCGCTTCCGAAGTTACCGCTGACCGCGTCCTTCCAGTAGTGAGAGGACGTATGGGGGTCGTCGGTGAGCAGTTGCCAACTGTCGCCCGTGCCCTGGCCGCCGTTGTTCTTGGCGATGGAGTAACGGCTGGTATCGCCTTCCAGATCATCGTCGAAGGCGTACTGGCGGGTGCGCACCGAGGCCACGTAAGTACCGGGAGCGACGATATCCGGTTTGACGCGCCCGTCATCGGTCGGGCCGCGGCTGGAGAAGGCGGCCATACCGGAAGGATCGTCCGCCCGGCGGTCGCTGGCGATGGGCTCGCCGTAAGAGTCGCCCCAGGTGGTGGAGATGGAATCCCGATCGTTCTCCGAGGCTCCGACGGTGAGGACGTTCTTGGCGGTGCCCGGCTGCCCGACGGAATCGGGGTCAATGACGCCGTCGGCGTTCTCGTCGTCCCCTTCGTTGCCGGCCGCGAAAAGGACGAGGAGATCCTTGTGCTCCCACATGGCCTGATCCACCTGCTGAGACGCGACGACGTAGCCGCCGTATTCGGGATCCTGCACGGTGCCACCGGTCGGCCCGCCCCAGGAGTTGGTGTGGATACGGGCGCCGTCGTCGTAGGCGGTGCGCATCAGATCCCCGTCGTCGGAGGGTATGCCGCCCAGCCCGCCGTGGGAGTCGGCTATGGACTGGAAGACCAGGTGGGCCTCCGGCGCGACGCCGGCGTAGGAGTTCGCGTACTGATGGCTGGCGGGAGTGCTGCCGGAAGCGGAGCCGTTCCCCAGCACAGAGCCGGCCACGTGGGTGCCGTGGGCCACGTAATCGCTCCAATCGCAGGGACTGGGGCGTCCCAGGCAGTAAGTCTTGCTTACCCGTCCGGCCAAGTCAGGGTGGAGGGTGTTCTGGTCGCCGGTGTCCAAACCGGTATCGGCCACGGCGACGGTCTGCCCGTTGCCGTAGAGACCCAGGGAGTCCCGAATCTCGGCGGCCCGCATAATCGTGCCGCCGCCGACATCGTTGTACAGTCGCGGCTCGAAGTAGGGCTCCACCCAGAGCACTTCGTCCAGCGCGGCCAGGTCGTCCAGGTGGCCGGTGGACAGGGCGACGCGCAGGTATCCGGCGCGGTCGGTGCGCGAGCGGCTCCACACCACCCCGCCCCACCCCTTTACACGAGCAGCGATAGCATCCACATCGGCATCGGGCAGCGTTTCGACAGTGACGGTGACGAGGCCGCCGTCGGCGACAGCCGGAAGGTCAGGCGCGAGGCGGTAAGCGGGATGGTAGAACCCCACCCAGCGCACGAAGGGGAGACCACGCACCCGCTCCGCTACGTCGGCGTTCATCCAGGCGATAAAGGCGTAGTCGGGGATGTAGCCGTAGAGACGCGCCCCGGCCTCCTGAACGGCGACCTTCCACTCCTCACGCACCGGGCCGCTGAACTGGACGAGGTAGAGAACCGGGCGAGCGTCCCGGACAGTCAGGCGACGCTCGGCGGGAACAGGCGGCTCGCCGTCCAGCGGGTCGAAAGTGGTGTAACGGAGGCGGATGGGATGTTCACACTCCAGAACAGTGGCCGCGCGAGAGTGGAGCAGCCCCCCGGCCAGGCCAATGAGAAGCAGTGTCCCAAAGACGATCATCAAGTCACGGGTAGTCATAGTCCTCATCCAGTCTATCCCCCTTTTCCCTGTGTTCCTGAGTCACGAACAACCGCAGCAGCCTGATCAGGTCGTCGGGGTCGGTGAAATGGCTCTCGCGATTGGTGACGACGTGCCGCAGGCGACCTCGCAGTTCCAACGGCGGCTGTGAATCGCAGAACAAAGTCAGGATGAAAGTCTCCCGGCGTTTCATCGGCCCCCTCCGGGTTGGAAAGGCCCTGCCCCTCCCAATTGGGATTGCTGACGTGGACGTTGGTTCCCCAGGTGGCGCCGTCGGTGACTTGGACGTTGGCTCCCAGCAGTTGGCCCCCGGCGTAGACGGGTGGCGGCTCCTCCTTCTTGACTGGGCCCATCGCTTAGTTTATAATCGCTCTCCAGGAGGTGATTCTATGCCAACGATGGTCAATGTTCACGAGGCCAAAACCCATCTTTCCAAACTCCTGGTCCGCGTCGCTGCGGGCGAGGAGATCACCATCGCTAAAGCAGGTCGGCCGGTCGCCCGTCTTGTGCCTCTGGCTCCAGCGCACCCCCGACGTACACCCGGCAGCGCACGAGGCAAAATCTGGATGGCGCCGGACTTCGACGCCCCTTTGCCAAACGACCTGCTCGCCGTGTTTGAAGGGCAAGGCGCGGAATGAACGTCCTACTGGATACCCACGTATTTCTTTGGTGGATTGACGACAGTCCCAAACTCTCATCACGCGCCCGCAAGATCATCGGCGATGCCAACAACGGCGTTTTTCTGAGCGCCGCCAGCGGTTGGGAGATGGCCATCAAAGTGCATTTAGGCAAGTTGACCTTGCCCCATCCTTTGGAACGTTTCGTGGTCGAACAATTGACGATCAACGCCTTCCAGGTCTTGCCCATTCAATTGAGCCACGCGCTCCACACCTACACCTTACCGGACATCCACCGTGACCCCTTCGACCGTATCCTGGTGGCCCAAAGCCAAGTGGAAGGTATACCGATCCTGACCGCCGACCGTCAAATTGCCCGTTATCCTGTGCAAGTTATCTGGTGAGACACCTGCTGGACCGAGTCAACAGGCCATTCGTTCATCTTGAATTTGGTGCTCATAGCCCCCCTCTCCTCCGCGTTCCTGACTCACGAACAACCGCAGCAGCCTGATCAGGTCGTCGGGGTCAGTGAAATGGCTCTCGCGGTTGGTGACGACGTGCCGCAGGCGGCCCCGCAGTTCCAACGGCGGCTGTGAATCGCAGAACAAAGTCAGGATGAAAGTCTCCCGGCGTTCCATCGGCTCCCTCCTAGGGGAAGGTTGAAAAAGAATAACGGATGGGAGTGACAAACGAGTGACAACGCCGCTTGTCCTCAGGCCACTCCGCCTTTATAATTCGCCCATCCCCCTGCGGAGGTGCGATATGAGACCCGCTCGCCTTCTCGTTCTCCTGGCCGCCGTCCTGCTGCTGTGGGGAGCGGCCGCCGTCCTCGTGACCGCCGGCCCACGCGCCCCGGAGCCGTCCTGCTCCATCGTTGACCCCGTCATCATCAAGCACATGGCCCTCTCCGCCGACGGACAGGCGCGGTTCATCGTTCGCCTGCGCCCCCAGGCCGACCTCTCCGCCGCGTTCCTGATGAGCGACCGCGTCCAGCGCGGGCAGGTCGTCTACGAAAGCCTGAGCAGCATCGCCCGCCACACCCA
>JALWUZ010000656.1 GCA_027079895.1 Anaerolineae bacterium | reverse complement strand
ACCCACACCCCCACGCCGCCGCCCACACCGCCGTACCATCCCGGCAACGACCACCCCGACGAGAGCCATTCCATCCCCTCGTCCCAGGCCGCGACTCACGGGCGCACCGGGTTGGTCGTCCCGGCCGGTCAGCAACCGGCCCGCAGCGCGAGCGACGACACCGCCGCCGCGCCGGAGTACCGCCGCCTCCCGCGCATCGCCATCCTCTGGAACGGCTTTGTCTACGAGGCGATGAATTTCCTCAACGCCATCGGCGAACCGTTCGCCATCCTGGAGGTGGACTTCTCCCCCTCCGAGGCCGCCCGCTACCCCGTCCTCCTCATCCCCTCCGGCGGCCTCTACGGCCTGGAAGGCTCCGCGTCGTTGCGGGCCCGGTTGGAGACCTACGTCTCGCAGGGCGGGGTCATCATCGCCTCCACCCAGCAGCGCGGCGCGGAGTTCTCCGCCCTGCCTGGCGACATCTCCGCCTACGGCTGGAGTGAGGATCAGTCCTGCTTCCACGCCTCCTCCTACTTCCCGGCCTACCACCAGGCCATCTCCGGCTTCGACAAAGGATACCTGAACGCGCTGGTGGACGGCTACTTCGTCACCTATCCCGACGCCACCGTCTCCCTCCTCACCCGCGATAAGAACGGTGCGCCGGCCGCCATCCTCTACCCCTACGGCACGGGCTACGTCATCGCCACCACCCTCTACGCCGACTGGGGGCGCGGCAATTACCAGTACACCAGAGACAGCAACCGCGTCTGGCGCGACTTCCTGGCCTGGGGCACCCTCGGCACCCTGCCCGGCTACGACCACGCCTTCCCCGACTACTCCCCCGGCGACCAGATCTCCGTCCCCATCCACATCGTCAACGACTCCGACAGCGGAGCCGCCTTCGTCCACCTCGTCTTCCTCGACCCCAGCAAGGAGGTCTTCAGCGAGTACACTGTCCCCCTCGTGCTCCCCATCGGAGAGGAGACGACCATCACCCGCACCCTGACCCTGCCCGACACCGGCCACCTGGGCGTCTGGGCGGTGGACTACGTCCTCCACGACCAGAACGACTACACCATCCAGGATCAGGCCATCGGAGCGGCCTTCATCGTCAGCGACCCCGCCGAGAACGTCGGGCCGGACCGTGTCTGGGACTTCTGGATCACCGCGCCCTACCAGCACTGGGTACGGGGGAGCACCGCCGAACTCACCGTCCACGTGCGTAACCGGAGCGACGTCAGCCGCACGGCCAAGATCTCATCCTGGCTGCTCCCCACCGGCTACATCACCTCCACTCTCGCCCCCGGCGAGGAGGCGACCTTTATGCTCTACAAGGAGATGCGCTACACCACCCGGGCGCGGGCCTACCTGTATGAACTGCAAGGCTCGCGGTACACCCGCGTCGCCGGGGCGGACTACGGCCTCTTCGCCCTCCCCGCCGCCGCCGACATCACCGTCCAGACCGACCGGGCGACCTACCGCACCGGCGCGACTGTCCACATCACCGCCACCCTGGAGAACAACCGACAGCAGCCCTGGGACGCGCCGGCCCACTTGCTCATTACCGACCCCGACGAGCGGGTCGTCCACCGGTTCGACTTCACCGCCACCCTGACCACGACGGCCAACACGGTGGTGACGTCCGCCTACTCCCTGCCTCCCACCGCTACCCTCGGTCTCTACACCGCCGCCGTCGAGGTGATCCAGGACTCCCTGCGGGTTGGCTACGGCAGCGCGCACTTCGAACTGCCCGTCCCACGCATCGCCGTCTCTATGAACGGCCCGCCGACCTACCACGTCGGGCCGGACAACGTCATCACCTTTACCCTGGCGAACCACTGGGACACGACCGTCAGCAGTGGCACCTTCGACCTCTCCCTCACCTCTCCCGACGGCGTCACCTACTGGCAGAACGGTACCGAGCGCTTCAGCCTGGCTACCGGAGAGGCGGTCGTGTACACCTACTCCGTCCCGTTCTCCTCCTCCCTGGGAATCTACACCTTCGACTACCGCGTGGGCTGGGTCAGCGCCACCGTCTCCGCCGGCGAGTTCGCGGTGCCGGCCTCCTACGGCGTGACGGTGGAGAGCGACCGGGCCCGTTACGCCGCCGGTGATACGATGGCCGTCACCGTCACCGTCCAGAACAGCGGCCTCCTCGACCAGGGGCTGGACGTGCGCCTGGCCTCGCCGGACGCCTCCTTCGACCAGACCCAGGCCGCCGCCCCCGGCGTGGGGGAAGCCTCCGTTTTGACCTACCGGGTCCCGCTGCCGACCGCCATCGCCGGCGGAGCGCACCGGATGACCGTCACCATCACGGCCGGCGGGGGCGAGCCCTACGCCCGCGCTTTCCCCTACGTCATCCTGCCTTCCGACCTGCGCCTGGGGCTGGATGATGTCCATTACTCCGTCGGCGACGACCTGCCGCTGACCATCTTCAACGTCGGCGGGGGCGGCACCTGGTACACCGGCCAGATCCTCCTCTACGACTCCCTGGGGCGGTTGATTTGGATCGGGGCCGACGCCGGTTACGTCGCCGGCGGTGACAGGACTTTCTCGCCCGTCCCGCTTCCCGACGACTTGCAGGACGGCCTCTACACCCTGCGGGCCGAGTACACCGCCCAGGCCACCGGCGAGACCGTCAGCCTGAGCCGGGTCGTCTCCATTCACGGCCTGGAAGCCGCTGTGACGGCGGCCACCAATCGGCAAGTCTACGCCGTCGGCGACATCATCAGTTCCACCGCCTGGACGACCAACACCGGCGACTTCCCCATCAGCGGCACGCTGGTACTGGAGGCCTTCTCGATGTTGGGCGTCGGGCCGCTGGCCGGAATCGTCGAGACCGTCGGCGGCCAGCGACTGGCCGGGGCGCGGGTCCTCCTGGACGGCGTCAATGAGGCCCATACCAACCTCGCCGGCGAGTTCCGCTTCGAGAACGTCGCCGTGGGCGAGCACCTCTTCCAGGTCGAGCACGTCGGCTATCGGCCCTACTCCGCCACCCACTTCGTCCTCGGCCCCCAGAGCCCGCTGATACTCAACCTATCCCCCTTGCCGACCGGAGAACTCGCCGGCGTCGTGCAGGTGAGCGGCGGCGTGACGATCGTCGTCGGCGCGGAAATCTGGCTCGACGGCCCGGCGGAGTGGCCGGAGGAACAGGCCGCCCTCTTCCCCGACCGGCTGCGCAGCGGTCACGATGGCGTCTACCGCTTCCCCGAACTCCTCACCGGCACCTACCGCCTCACCGCCACCGCTCCCGGCTTCGACGTGTACACCGCCACCGTCATCGTCGGCAGTGGCGTCAACACCCACACCGTCACCCTGGAACGGCTCACGGCGGGCCTCCCCGGTGCCGCGTCGCCGGTCGTCGCCTCCGCCCGCCCGCCGGGGCTGGCCGCGCTGCGACCCTTCCACACCGTCGCCCCGTCGCCGGACGCGGTGAGCGGCAACATCACCACCAACACCACCTGGACGCTGGCCAACAGCCCCTACACCCTCACCGCCGACGTGACGGTCAACTCTGGCGTCACCCTGACGATCGAACCCGGCGTGGTGGTGAGAGGACAGGCCAACACGGAGTTGCGAGTTCTGGGCCACTTGGCGGCGATTGGGACGGAGACGCAGCCGATCACCTTCACCTCCTCCGCCGACGACGGGCTGAATCAATGGTCGGGGCTGGTCTTCGACGGTGGGACGGGGGAGTTGCGTCACGTGACGGTGCGGTACGGCGGGGATTACGACAGCCAGAGCAGGTGCAGCAACATCACGGTGCGGGACGTGCTGAGCGGCGCGGTGCGCATCGAGAGCAGCCGAATCGTCAGCGAATCCTACAGCAGCGGTGCGGACTACGGCCTCTACGTCAACAACAGTCACGTGGTGGTCAGCGACACGCTGATAGCCTACAACGGGAGCGGCACCGCGGACTACGGTCTTTACATCTACGGGGCCCAGACAGTAGCCACTGTGACCCGCA
>JALWUZ010000655.1 GCA_027079895.1 Anaerolineae bacterium | reverse complement strand
CACCTACGACTACGCCACCGTCCGCTCCCAACTGGCGGCCATGCTCGACGGTCTGGGCGGCCTGGGGGACATCGTCCGCCCCGGCGCCCGCGTCGCCATCAAGGTCAACCTGACCGGCGGGATGCACTTCAGCCCGCCGCCCGGCGTCACGGCGGTCGAAAGTTACCTCACCCATCCAACGGTAGTGCGGGCCCTGGGGGAACTCCTGCGGGACGCCGGCGCGGGGCCGCTGTTCATCGTCGAAGCGGTCTTCGACACCGCCTCATTCTCCACTTTCGGCTACGGGGAGGTGGCGAGTTATCTGGGAGCCACGCTCGTTGACCTGAACAGTCCGGCCCCCTATGCCGATTTCGTCTCCGTGCCGGTCGCCGGCGGGCTGGCCTATGGGGATTTCGTCCTCAACCTGCTCCTGGTCAACGTGGACCTGTTCGTCTCCGTCGCCAAGATGAAGTGCCACTACAACTGCGGCGTTACCCTGGCGATGAAGAACCTCATCGGCTTGGTGCCGACGGCCTACTACCGGCTCTCCGAGGAGCACTGGTGGCGTTCCGCCCTGCACGGACAGGACGAGGCCGAGGCGGGGACACGTCTCCCGCGCGTCATCGTGGACCTGAACCGCGCCCGGCCCATCCACCTGGCGGTGATTGACGGGGTGAAGACGGCGGAGGGTGGAGAGGTGCCCAGGGGCGGATTCGCCCCCGTGCAGCCGGGGGTGCTAGTGGCAGGGAAGAACGCCGTGGCGACCGACGCCGTGGCGACGGCCGTGATGGGCTTCGACCCCACCAGCGACTACCCGAACGCCCCCTTCCTGCGCGGCGGCAATCACCTCAACCTGGCCGCTGGGATGGGACTGGGCAGCAACCGCCTGGCGGACATCGCGGTCGTGGGGGCGAGCATCGAATCCGTGCGCTACCCCTTCGCCCCCGCCTGACCCCGCCCCTGCCGTAAGTCGCTGGGTAGGCGATGGCAGTGCCATCGCACGATATTCACACCGCCGTCAACAACTTGTGCCACCTGCACACTTGCACACCTGCACACTTGCCACTTGCCACATGCGATTTGACACCTTCTTGCAATTGTGTTATCATCTGCCCTGTTCGCATCCGGCAGGAGCACAGGGAGGTAAGTCGAATTAGGAGCAAAAGCAAGTACCAACCAGACAAACGCCCGAAGTACCGTATCAACCGCCAAATCCGGGCCGACCGCGTCCGGCTGATTGACGCGGACGGCAAGCACATCGGCATCGTCCCTCTGACGGAGGCGTTGCGGGTCGCCCGCGAGCACGAACTAGACCTGGTGGAAGTCTCCCCCAGCGCGGATCCGCCTGTGGTACGGGTGATGGATTACGGCAAGTTCCAGTACCAGCAGGCCAAGAAAGAGCGGGAGTCGCGCCGGGCCCAGAAACAAATCGAAGTCAAAGAAATGCGGCTGCGTCCCAAGACCTCCGAACACCATCGGGACATCAAAGTGAAACAGGCCAGAGGGTGGCTGGAAAGCGGGATGAAAGTCAAGGTGCGTGTCCGCTTCCGCGGGCGGGAAGTGACCTACCCGGAGATAGCGGAAAAGCAATTGTTGGAGATCGCCGCTGCCCTGTCGGACATCGCCGTGGTGGAACAGAAACCCAAGCGGGACCGGCACTCGATGCTGATGGTGCTGGCTCCGGCCAAAAAATGAGGTGAAAGGTATGCCGAAAATCAAGACTCACAAATCCACATCGAAGCGTTTCCGCCTGACCAGGGGCGGCAAAGGGAAACTGATGCGCACCAAATTGGGCAAATCCCACCTGCGGCGCAAGAAGAGCATGCGGGCCCGAAGGCTCTACGACGAAATGCTGGTGGTGGAGTCCAAAGGAGTGCGGCAGCGCGTGCGCCGCTTGGCACCATATCTTCAAGAAAAGGGGAAGTAGGCCGTGAGAGTCAAGGGAGGAACCAGGACACACTATCGTCACCACAAGATACTCCGCCAGACCAAGGGGTACTACAGCACACGCCATCGCCTGTTCCGCCGGGCGAACGAGGCCTGGATGAAGTCCCAGTGGTACGCTTACCGCGACCGGCGGCAGCGACGGCGGGACATGCGGCGGCTGTGGATCACCCGCATCAACGCGGCGGCGCGGCAGCATGGCCTCTCGTACAGCCGCTTCATCCACGGGCTGAAAAAGGCCGGGGTAGAGTTGGACCGGAAGACACTGGCCGACATCGCCGTGCGCGACAAGGCCGCTTTCGCTCGTCTGGCAGAGGTGGCGCGGGGCGACTAGCCCCCTGTGACCAAACAACGATGAGCACCCGTCCTCGCGCAGGGGGCGGGTGTTCGTTTGTCTACTGAAACCCCGGAGCGACTCAGGCGGTCTAATCAGACGGATGACACTCCGTCTATCGGCACAGCCCGCAGGTGCAAACGATATGCCGCCGACCGATTCCGAACTCGTGGCCCTGGCCCGTCGGGGCGATGAGGCCGCCTTCGAGCAACTGATGCTCCGTCATCAGCGGTACGTCTTCAACTTGGCCTACCGCGTCCTGGGCGATCGCTCCGAGGCCGAGGATGTGACCCAGGAAACGTTCCTGCGGGCCTGGCGCGGACTGTCCCGTTTCCGGGGGGAGGCTCGTTTCACCACCTGGTTGTACCGCATAGCCCACAACCTGTGCCTGAACCGTCTGCCGGGGCTGCGCCGCCGTCTGCTCCAGACGGAACCGCCGGACGAGTGGCTGCCCGACCCCGCTCCCCACCCGGAGGCGGTGGCGGAACGGCGGGAACGGCTGGCCTTCCTGCACACCCAGTTGGAGCAACTGCCGGAGCACTACCGTTTGGTGCTCACCCTGCGCTACCTGCAAGGCTTTTCCTATGCCGAAATCGCCGCGATACTGGACGTGCCGCTGGGCACGGTGAAGACCCACATCCACCGGGCGCGGCGACTGCTGAGAGACCGGATGGGCGAGTGGGAGAGTTGAGCATGGACTGTCGGGAAGTGCGCGAACGCCTGGAAGACTACGCGGACGGGGAGTTGACCGCCGCCGACGCTCTGGCCCTGGAGCGTCACCTGGCCGACTGCGCCGCCTGCCGCGCGGAGTGGGAACGGCTGCAACTGGTCATCGAGGCCGTGGAGACCTGGCCGCTCGTGGCGGAGCCGCCCACCCTCACCGCCCAGGTGATGAGACAGGTGCGGAGACCGTCCGCCGCGCCCCCCGCCGCCCGCTTCCCCTGGCGCGACCTCCTCGTCGGCCTGGGATGGACGGGGTTGGCCTACCTCGTCCTGTCGTCGCTGTTCCACCTGCCGGTGCCGTATCCGGTGGATTGGCTCCTGGGGCCGGCACGCACCTGGCTGAACATGTCGCTGGCCCTGTACCGCATGGGGCTGGACTGGGAGACGGTGTTCATCGCGGCCCTCCTGCTCGGCAGCCTGACCGCCCTCGCCCTGGAACGCCCGGCGGTGCCGGCCACCGCCATCCCGCGGCGGAAATGAAAAGAGCGGCCCGTAAGGAGCCGCTCATCCGCCGACCGCTGCGAGCCGACATCAAGACATCCCGGCCATACCGAACCAGAGCAGCATCGCGCTCAGGGCGCAGAGGAAGATGATCGCCAGCACGAAGAGCCCCACCGCCCCGCGCTGCGAAGCGGAGATCTTGGCCAGAACCCCAAGCACCAACGCCGCCCCTATGCACATCAGGGCGACACCCATGTAGACCAGGCTTGTGATTGCCATCTCGACCATCGTCCCACCCTCCTTCCCGCCCCAGCGTTCAGCCTCATGTTCCCAGCCCAGTATAACATCCTTTACTACCGACGTGGGTTACAAATCCGTTAAGCGTCCATTGCGCCCCCGTGAATGAAAACTAAAAAGGCCGTCGTCAAGTGACGACGGCCTTCGGGCGTCTCGCCCTCTCGGTCAGCCGACGAGGGGAAAACGCAGCAGCGGCGCGGGCACCCACAGCCGCCCGATGCCCATGAAGGACAAGACGGTGGAGGCGATGAACA
>JALWUZ010000654.1 GCA_027079895.1 Anaerolineae bacterium | reverse complement strand
GGACGAACTGCGCCGCTTGGAGGAGGAGCATCCCGACCTGGTGACGCCCGACTCCCCGACCCAGCGGGTGGGGGCGGCCCCCGCCGAGGGGTTCGTCAAAGTGGAACATCCGGCCCCCATCCTCAGTCTGGACAAGGCCACCAGCGGGGATGAAATCCGCGCCTGGTGGGAGCGGGTGAGCAAATTCCTGCCCCCCGACGCCCCGCCGCCCGCCTGGGTGGTGGAGCCGAAGTTGGACGGGCTGACGGTCGTCCTGCACTACGAGGAGGGGCTCTTCGTCCTGGGGGCGACGCGGGGGGACGGGTACGTCGGCGAGGACGTGACCGGCAACCTGCGCACCATCCGCTCGCTGCCGCTGCGGATACCCGTCACGCCCGACGGCGGCCCGGCTCCCCGACGGCTGGTAGTGCGCGGCGAGGCGATTATGCTCATCGCCGACTTCGAGGAGTTCAACCGGCGGCAGGCGGAGCAGGGCGCGAAGGTCTTTGCCAACCCGCGCAACGCGGCGGCCGGTTCCCTCCGCCAGTTGGACCCCCGCGTCACCGCCGCCCGCCCGCTGACGCTGCTCTGCTACGCCATCGTCGAGGCGGATGGGCCGGTTCCGGCGACGCAGTGGGAGACGCTGGCCTACCTGCGGCGGCTGGGCTTCCCCGTCTCGCAGCATGTCGCCCGCTTCGAGTCGCTGGACGAGGTGATCGCCTACTGCGAGGACTGGGTCGCCCGACGGGACACCGTCCCCTACGAGGTGGACGGCCTGGTCATCAAGGTGGACGACCTGGCGACACAGGCAGCGATGGGGATGGTGGGACGTGCTCCGCGCGGAGCCGTGGCCTTCAAGTTCCCCGGCCGGGAGGCGACGACCAAACTGCTCTCGATCGGCGTCAACGTGGGGCGGACCGGCGTCCTGACCCCCTACGCCGTCCTCGAACCGGTGCCGCTGGGCGGCATCACCATCCGCAAGGCCACCCTCCACAACTTCGAGGACTTGCAGCGCAAGGACATCCGCATCGGGGACACGGTGGTCATCCGGCGGGCGGGGGACGTGATTCCCTACGTCGTCGGCCCGGTCAAGGAGAAGCGCACCGGCACGGAGCAAATCTACACCCTGCCGACGGTCTGCCCGTCCTGCGGCGAGCCGGTCGTCTCACCGGAGGACGAGGTGGCGGTTTACTGCGTCAACGTCGCCTGCCCGGAACAGCGGGTGCGGCGGGTGGCCTACTTCGCCGCCGTGATGGACATCGAGGGGCTGGGGGAGCGGACGGCTGAACTGCTGGTCTCGCGCGGCCTGGTGCAGGACGGGGCGGACCTGTACTACCTGACGCCGGAGGAGTTGCTGCCGTTGGAGGGGTTCGCCGAGAAGAGCGTGGAGAACCTGTTGCAGGCCATCGCGGCCAGCAAAGACCGCCCGCTGGCGCAGGTCATCGCCGCGCTGGGGATTCGCGGCGTGGGCGTCACCGTCGCCCAACTGCTGGCCCAGCACTACCCCTCCCTGGACGCGCTGGCAGCGGCTACCCCGGAGGAGTTGGAGAGCATCCCCGGTATGGGGCCGCACACCGCCGCGGCCATCGTCGAGTGGTTCTCCCGTCCGCGCAACCGGGAGTTCGTGGAGAAACTGCGGCGGGCCGGGGTGAACCTCTCCCGTAAGAGCGCGGCCCCGGCGGCGGAGGAGAAAGGCGCCCTGGATGGGCTGACGTTCGTCATCACCGGGACGCTCTCCCGTCCCCGGAAGGAGATCGCGGCCTTGATCGAGGCACACGGCGGGCGGGTCGTCGGGAGCGTCAGCCGCAAGACGGACTACCTGGTGGTGGGGGAGTCGCCGGGGGGCACGAAGTACCGCAAGGCGCAGCAGTTGGGCACGCCGCAGATCAGCGAGGAGCAGTTGCTGGCGATGTTGGAGAGCGGCCCGTCCGCGGACGCCGGGCAACTGTCGCTCCCGCTGGACGCTTGAGGAGGTGTGATGAAAAGGAAACGGGAAGCGGAACGGCGGCTTTTCTGGGTCAACCGGCTGTTGATCGTGCTGGCAGTGGCCGCCATCCTGGGGGGACTGCTCCTCAATCAGTGGGGCATCACCCTGCGCAACGCTATCTTGCTCTGATACTCTTGTCTTGGCCTCGGGTAGGCCAGAAGGGGGGATAGCGATGGCAGTGTTACAGCGCATCGCATACTTTCAGGGGCGACGGGACGAGCAGCCCAATCAGGCCCTCGCCGAGGAACTGGCGGCGGCGGAGGATCGGGAGGGCATCCGGGAGATCGTCGCCGGTCTTCATCACGAGGAGCGCGGCGTCCGCAGCGACTGCATCAAAGTGCTGTACGAGGTCGGCTACCGGTCGCCAGAGTTGATCGCCGACTACGTGGACGAGTTCCTCGCCCTGCTGCGCAGTCGGGAGAACCGGCTGGTGTGGGGCGGGATGATCGCCCTCTCGACGATCGCGGCTCTGAGGGCCTCGCACATCTTCGCCCACCGCGCGGAGGTACAGCGGGCGATGGAGAAGGGCTCGGTGATCACCGTGGACGCCGGCGTGGAGACGCTGGCGACCGTCGCCGCGCAGTCCGACGAGTACCGGGCGGCGTTGCTGCCCTACTTGCTCGCTCACCTGGCACGATGTCGGCCCAAAGACGTGCCCCGGCACGCGGAGAAGGTGCTTCCGGCGGTGGACGCGGCCCACAGAGAGGAGTTCATCCAGGTGCTGGAGGGGAGGATGAGAGACCTGGCGCGGAAGTCCCAGGTGAAGCGGGTCGAGAAGGTGTTGCGGGCCGCGCGGGGGTAGGGGGGATTTGCCCTTTTCTCCGCCTGGGATATAATCCTTCCGCCCCTCTACGTCCCTACGGTCGCGGGGGCGAGTCCTGTCCAGGAGCAGACCGTGAAGCCAAACTACGAACCCAATGCCCCGCCTCTCCTCATCGTCATCTCAGGGCCGGCCGGGGTGGGAAAAGACAGCGTCATCCAGCGCATGCAGGAACGCGGCTATCGCTTCCATTTCGTCATCACCGCCACCGACCGCCCCCCGCGCCCCAACGAGGTGGACGGCGTGGACTACTTTTTCGTCACCACCGAGGAGTTCGACCGGATGGAACGCGACGGGGAACTTCTGGAACACGCCATCGTCTACGGGCAGCACAAGGGCATCCCCAAACAGCAGGTGCGGGAAGCGTTGGCCTCCGGGGTGGACGTGGTCATGCGCCTGGACGTTCAGGGGGCGGCGTCGGTGCGCCGCCTGGTGCCGGAGGCGGTTCTGATCTTCCTGACCGCCTCCTCCTTCGATGAGTTGCGACGGCGGCTCGAACGGCGCGGCGAGGATACCCCGGCGCAACTGCGGGAGCGCATCGCCACCGCCCGGCAGGAGATGGAGCGGGTGACGGAGTTCGACTACGTCGTCGTCAACCGCGAGGGGCAGTTGGAACAGGCTGTAGACGACGTGCTCGCCATCATCCGGGCCGAGCATTGCCGCGTCGAGCCGCGCGTGGTGCGACTATGAGACCTCCGCTGGAAATCCACATCGGCGACCGGGTGCGCCTGCGCAAGCCGCATCCTTGCGGCGGCTACGAGTGGGAGATTACCCGCGTGGGAGCCGACATCGGCCTGCGCTGTCTGACCTGCGGGCGGCGGGTGCTGCTCCCGCGCGGCAAGTTCGAAAAACGGGTCAAAGCGGTGCTGGGCGGGGATGGGGGAGCGCGGCCGACCTAGACGCTTCCTAATCCTCTTCTCCGACACCGGCGGCGGCCATCGCAGCCCGGCCTGCGCCGTCGCCGAGGCCCTGCGGAGCGGCCGGGGGGAGCAGGCCCAGGTCGAGGTGCTGGACGCGCTGGCCGAGTACGCCCCCTTCCCCCTCGACCGCCTCCCGTCCCTGTACCCCTTTATGGTGCGGATGCGGGCCATACCCTGGGCGATCGGCTACGCGCTCACCGACGGGCCGCGCCGCGCCCGCCTCCTCCTGCGTTCCGCCTGGCCCTGGGTACGCGCGGCGACGCTCCGTCTCCTCCGC
>JALWUZ010000653.1 GCA_027079895.1 Anaerolineae bacterium | reverse complement strand
AATCCAGTGAATTGGTCGCCATCCGCTCGTGTCGGCCATAGAATCCCCCCCCCCATCCGGTGGCGGTTATGATAACACTGTTGACGCTTTTAGTCAAAAGGGAATCGTTTTTCGGCCTGGCGGTGAGGCCGCTCGCGCCCTGCCCACGAGTCCGGCAGTTTTTGGATTGCCACCAGTCGTGATTTGGTGTACAATCAGGGCGATGAGCCACTTGTGGACCCCCTGGCGAATGCCATACCTGCAAGGCCATACCCACCCGGTCGCCGGCTGCGTCTTCTGCGTTCAGCCCCAGGGAGACGACGCGACCGCCCACATCCTCCATCGGGGGCGATGGTGCTACATCATCCTCAATCGTTACCCCTACAACAACGGCCACCTGATGATCATCCCCTACGACCACGTGGACACGTTGGAACTGCTCCCCGCGCCGACGATCGTCGAACTGATGACGCTGACCCAGCTCAGCCTGCGGGTGCTCCGGGAGGCGTATCATCCCCAGGGGTTCAACCTCGGCATGAACATCGGCGAGGTGGCCGGGGCCGGCGTCGCCGGGCACATCCATCTCCACGTGGTGCCGCGATGGGGAGGGGACACCAACTATATGACCACCGTCGGCGAGACGCGGGTCATCCCGGAGTGGCTCGACCAGACCTACGCCCGGCTGCGCCCGCTGTTCGACCATCTGGTGAGCGAGAGCGAAAATTGAGACAGGAGGGATTCTGATGAGTGATAAACGTGAAGCGGTCATCGTGTCCGCCGTCCGCACCCCCATCGGCAAGTTCCAGGGGACGCTGGCCCCGCTTTCGGCCTCGGATTTGGGGGCCGTCGCCGTCCGCGCCGCCGTCGAGCGGGCCGGCATCGCGCCGGAGACGGTGGACGAGGTGCTGATGGGCAACGTCGTCCAGGCCGGGCAGGGACAGGCACCCGCCCGCCAGGCGGCCATCAAAGCCGGCCTGCCGCCCACCGTCGGGGCGACGACGGTCAACAAAATCTGCGGCTC
>JALWUZ010000652.1 GCA_027079895.1 Anaerolineae bacterium | reverse complement strand
ACGACGCGCCCTTCGGCGTCGTAGGTGTCGGTGGCGACGCCCAGCCGCAGCCGGGCGCGGTAGACCTTCCGGCCGGCCATCAGGTACTCGGAGACGCGGGTCGCCCGGCCGACGCAGATGAGCAGGACGCCGGTCGCCAGCGGGTCGAGGGTGCCGGCGTGCCCGACGCGCCGGACGCCGGTCAGGGCGCGGACGCGGGCCACGATGTCGTGGGAGGTGGGCCCCTGGGGCTTGTTCAGGTTGAGGATGCCGTCAACGTTCATCGGATGGAGGCTGCCGGCTGGTCATTCATCCACCAACCTGGACAGGGCGGCGAGCACCTTGCGTTCGACCTCCTCTAACGTCCCCCGGACGGTGCAACCGGCGGCCAGGGGGTGTCCGCCGCCGCCGAAGCGCAGGGCCACCTGGGAGACGTCCAGCCCCGACACGGCCCGCAGTCCGACCTCGACGCGCTCCCCCTCCCGCTCGATGAAGACGGCGGCGATGTCGGCGGTGTCGGCGCTGAGGAGGAAACTGACCAGGCCGGCGTCCCCGGAGCCGGCGTACCCTACCGCCCGGCGCATTTCCAGCGGGATGGTAGTCCAGATCAGCCGCCCCTCGGTCTGCATACGCGCCAGGGCCGCCCGCCAGAGGAGCAGTGCGCTGAGGGGGCGCAGGTCGAAGGTGTGGTAGGAGATGTAGGGGAGGGACGCACCGGCCCTCATCAGACGCAGGGCGGCTTCCAGCACCGGGGCGGTGGCCTTGTCGGTGCGGAAGCCGCGCGTGTCGGCGACGATGCCGGCCAGGAGCGGGGTCGCCAGGGGAGCGTCTATGGTGAGGCCGAAGCGTTCCAGGAGGCGGAGCACGATTTCCGAGGTGGAGGAGGCGTCGGCGTCCACCAGGTTGAGGTCGCCGAAGCGGAGGTTGGTCACGTGATGGTCTATGTTGACCAGGGGGACGGCGTCGAACCCGGCCGTCTGCGCCAGCGAACCGACGCGCTCGCGGTCGGAGCAGTCCAGGGTGATGACCAGGTCGAAGGCGTCCGTCACTTCGCGGACGATGCGGTCGCTGCCGGGGATGTAGTCGAAGCGGGCGGGGATGGGGTCGGAGCAGGCCAGGAGCGGTTCCAGCCCCATGCGGCTCAATCCCAGCCCCATCCCGACCAGGCTGCCGACGGCGTCGGCGTCGGGGCTCACGTGACAGATTAGGAGGGGCCGGTTGGCGGCCCGAATTGTCCGTTCGATTTGCGTCAGGGTCTGCTCATCCACTGTTTTTCCGACATTCACCCGCCCGCTGTCGGGCGACCGTGTAGGGGCCGGTCTTGCACCGGCCCAACCGTCCCGAATCGGCCACAATTGGGCAACCGCGAGGGTTGCCCCTACCGCGCGCACTGGCGGGCAACCGCGTAGGGGCCGGTCTTGCACCGGCCCACCGGCCCGCACCGGCCACAATCGGGCAACCGCGTAGGGGCCGGTCTCGCACCGGCCCAACCGTCTCACACCAGTCCACCGTCCCGAATCGGCCCCAAATCGGGCAGACACACGGGTCTGCCCCTACCGCGCGCACCGGCCCGACCGTCCCCGCACCGGCCCAACCGTCCCGAATCGGCCACAATCGGGCAACCGCGAGGGTTGCCCCTACCGCTCGAACCGTCCCAATCGGGCAACCGTGTAGGGGCCGGTCTTGCACCGGCCCGACCGTCCCGAATCGGCCACAATTGGGCAGACACACGGGTCTGCCCCTACCGCGCGCACCGGCGGGCGACCGTGTAGGGGCCGGTCTTGCACCGGCCCACCGGCCCGCACCAGCCCACCGTCCCGAATCGGCCACAATTGGGCAACCGCGAGGGTTGCCCCTACCGCTCGAACCGTCCCAATCGGGCAACCGTGTAGGGGCCGGTCTCGCACCGGCCCACCGTCTTGCACCAGCCCACCGTCTCGCACCGGCCCGACCGTCCCGAATCGGCCACAATTGGGCAACCGCGAGGGTTGCCCCTACAGGTCATCCAGGAGGCCGGCGATGTGCTCCCCGTGCTCCAACGAGGGGTCGTAGTGGAACACCAGCACCGGCGTATTGCGCAACCGCAGGCGGCGTCCCAGTTCCCGCTGTAGCCAGCCGGACGCGCTCTCCAAACCGGCCAACGCCTCCGCCTGGGCCTCCTCCCCACCCAGGACGCTGAAATACACGTCGGCCCGCTTGGTGTCCGGCGTCACCTCCACCCCGGTGATAGTGACCATCTCCAACCGGGGGTCGTTCACCTTCCGCTCCAACAGGGCGGTCAACTGCGTCTGAATCAACTCCGAAACCCGGCGTCTGTACTTTGTGCCCATTTCAACTCACGCGGCCTCTTCCCGTTCCTTCACGTAGAACTGAATCACGTCCCCGATGGCAAAATCCTGGAAGTCCTCCAGAGCGACGCCGCATTCCAGCCCGGCGCGTACCTCGCGCACGTCTTTGGCGAACCGCTTGAGGGAGGCGACGTGGCCGTCGTAGATCTGCTCCCCGTTGCGCAGCACGCGGGCGCGGGCGTTCCGGCGGGCCGTCCCCTGCCGCACCTGACATCCGGCGACGATGCCGACTTTGGGGACTTTGAACGTCGCTTTCACCTCCGCCTCGCCGACGGTCACGTCAACGTAGGTCGGTTCCAGGAGGCCCTTGAGGGCTTTGTCCACCTCGTCAATCAGTTTGTAGATGATGTCGTAGATGCGGATGTCCACCCCTTTGCTCTCCGCCAGGCGGCGGGCGGCGGGGTCTGCGCTCACCTGGAAGCCGATGATGATGGCGTGGGCGGCGATCGCCAGGTTGACGTCCGACTCGCCGATGTTGCCGGCGGCGGCGTGGAGGATGTTGACTTTCAGGTCGTCGCTGCTCAGCCGTTCCAGGGAGTTGACGATCGGCTCGATGGAGCCCTGTACGTCGGTCTTGAGAATCAGATTCAGTTCCTTCGCTTCCCCGGCCTGGATGTAACTGGAGAAATCGTCCAGGGTGAAGGCTCGCACGGGGGTTTTGGCTTTGGCGGCCAGTTCCTCTTTCCGCTTGGCGACGATGGCCCGCGCCGTGCGCTCGTCGGCGACTACCTTGAACATCTCGCCCGCCTCCGGCACGTCCGAAAGCCCCAGAATCAGCGCGGGGGTCGAGGGAGGAGCCTCTTTGATGGGACGGCCGGCTTCGTCCAGCATGCGGCGTACCCGTCCGTGCGCCAGGCCCGCCACGACGACATCGCCGACTTTGAGGGTCCCGTTCTGCACCAAGACGGTGGCCGTCGCCCCGCGCGTGCGCTCCAAGCGGCCCTCCAGCACCGTCCCGACCGCCGGACGGTCCGGGTTGGCCTTGATTTCGGTGGACTCGGCGACGAGGAGGATGGCCTCCAAGAGGTCTTCCAGGCCGATTTTCTTTTTGGCGGAGACGGGTATGCAAAGGGTGGTGCCGCCCCAGTCGTCGGGGGTCAGTCCCAGGTCGGCCAACTGCTGTTTGACCCGTTCCGGCTGGGCGGTGGGCTTGTCAATTTTGTTCAGGGCGACGATGATGGGGACGCGGGCGGCCCGGGCGTGATTGATGGCCTCGACGGTCTGGGGCATCACGCCGTCGTCGGCGGCGATGACCAGGACGGCGATGTCGGTGGTGTGGGCGCCGCGGGCCCGCATAGCGGTGAACGCCTCGTGCCCCGGCGTGTCCAGGAAGGTGATTAACTGCCCCTCGTGTCTCACCTGGTAGGCCCCGATGTGCTGGGTGATGCCGCCGGCCTCGCTGGCGACCACGTCGGTGTGACGGATGGCGTCCAGGAGGGAGGTCTTGCCGTGGTCAACGTGTCCCAAGATGGTGACGACCGGCGGGCGGGGCTTCAGTTTGTCCGGGTCTTCGTTGGCGTAGAGCCGTTCCCAGAGCACCGTTGGGCCGGCCTCGCCGACATCCTCGACGATGGGGGTTTCCTCGCGGGGCTCGAAGCCCATTTCCTCGGCCACGATGGCCGCCGTCTCGTAGTCAATCTGCTGGTTGATGTTCGCCATGACCCCCACCT
>JALWUZ010000651.1 GCA_027079895.1 Anaerolineae bacterium | reverse complement strand
ATCGCCGTCGACAACGGCCGCCTAGTCGCCCTCCGAGGCGACCCCGAGCACCCCACCACCAAGGGACTGGTCTGCGCCAAGTCGCTCTTCCTTCCCAAGATCGTCCACTCCCCCACCCGTCTGAAGTATCCGATGATCCGCAACGCAGCCGGGGAGTTGGAGCGGGCTACCTGGGATCAGGCGATGGATCTGGTCGCCGACAAGTTCGCCCAGGCCATCCGTGACCACGGTGCCGACAGCGTCGCGTACTACGGATCCGGCCAGGCCCTCTCCGAGGAGAGTTACTACGCCAACCGTCTCTTCAAGGGAGGGATCGGAACCAACAACGTCGAGGGCAACCCCCGGCTCTGCATGGCCAGTGCCGTGGGCGGCTATGTGACGACGTTCAGCAAGGACGAACCCATGGGCTGCTACGACGACATCGATGCGGCCAATACCTTCTTCCTGATCGGCTCCAACACTGCCGAATGCCACCCGGTCATCTTCGACCGCATCATGGCCCGCAAGCAGTCGAACCGCCGTACGACGGTCATCTGCGTCGATCCGCGCAAGAGCCCTGTCCAGACGATTGCCGACCTCTACCTGCAGCCCAAACCGGGCTACGACCTGGCACTCCTGCATGCGATGGCGCAGGTGATCATCGAGGAGAAGCGCTACGACGAGGCTTTCGTCGCTCAGCACGTCAACTTCAAGACCGTCGTGGACGGCAAGCCCCTCGCGGTCGGCTTCGACGACTACCGGGAGTTCCTGGCCGACTGGACGCCCGAGAAGGCCGGCGCAGTCTGTGGCGTGGACCCCGAGTCCATCCGCGAAGCGGCACGCCTGTTCGCCAGCGGTCCGACGACCTCCTTCTGGACCATGGGGCTCAACCAGCGCGTGCACGGGGTCTGGGCCAACAACCTGGTCCACAACCTGCACCTGCTCACCGGGCAGATCGGCAAGCCCGGGGCAACCCCCTTCAGCCTCACCGGTCAACCCAACGCCTGCGGCGGGGTGCGCGACAC
>JALWUZ010000650.1 GCA_027079895.1 Anaerolineae bacterium | reverse complement strand
CAGCGAGGCGAAGAAGGCCCCGACCAGCATCATCCCCTCGATGGCGATGTTGATGACGGCGCACCGCTCGCACAGCACGCCGGAGAGGGCGGCCAGGGCGATGGGCACCGCTCGCAGCAGGGAACTAGAGAACAGGCCGGTCAGGTTGAGCGATTTGTCCCGCGCCGCCCAGGTGAGGAAGGCGAGGACGAACAGCCCGGACACGATGCCCAGGGCGAGGTTGACCCGCCGGAAGCCGCGGGCCAGTTGCCAGCCGCCGGCGAAGACGGCGGCCAGGGCCAGGGCGTACAGCGTCGCCGCGCTGGGGAGCGGCAAGTCCGGCACCGGGATGGCGTTCGAGCGGGCCGGGTTGAGGGCGAAGGTGGAGACCTGTCCGCCGGCGGTCGTGCGGGCGAAGAGGAGGAAGATCAACAGGCCGGTGGCGATGAAGACCAGGCCGTAGGTCCACGCCCGCCGCCCGGAGATGCCCCCACGGGCTCCGATTTTGTCCCAGTTCGTCGTACTCACGTCAGCAAACCTCCCTGTTTCGGATTGTTGACGGCCGCGCATGGAATGCGCGGCCTGGGTATGGGGTCTGAACCCAGGCGACGGATTCATCCGCTGCCGGTGATTGCGGCGGCCGCGCATGGGCAGCCTGGGTATGTGGCCCGAACCCAGGCGGCGGATTTATCCGCTGCCGATGACCGCGGCGGCCGCGCATGGGCACCCTGGGTATGTGGCCTGAACCCAGGCGGCGGATTCATCCGCTGCCGATGACCGCGGCGGCCGCGCATGGAATGCGCGGCCTGGGTATGGGGTCTGAACCCAGGCGGCGGATTCATCCGCTGCCGGTGATTGCGGCGGCCGCGCATGGAATGTGCGGCCTGGGCCTGGGGGTCCAATCTCAGGCTATTTGAGCCGGACGATGTGATAGGCGGTCACCGGGTGCTCAACCCCTTTCAGATGCAGATTGGGCACCGGGATGGCCTCGACCCACCGCTCCACCAGGTCATACGTCGCCTGGCTGACGAGCACCTGCCCCGGATGGGCCACGCCGCAGATGCGGGAGCCGAGGTTGGCCGCCTGCCCGATGACGGTGTAGTCGGTGCGCTGAGGGCTGCCCATCTCGCCGACGGTCAACTCCCCGGTGGCGATGCCGACCCCAATCGGGGCGGGGTCGAACCCGCGCCCCTCCCAGGCTTTCATCACCTCGCCGTGGACAGCCTGCATTTCCAGCCCCACCCGCACCGCCCGCAAGGCGTGATCCTCCTGCGGGACGGGCGCCCCGAACAGGGCCATCACCCCGTCGCCGATGAACTTGTCCAGCGTGCCCTCGTGGGACAGGATGATCTCCGTCATCCGCGCCAGGTAGTCGTTGATGAACTCGACCAGCACCCCCGGCTCGGTGCGCTCGGCCATTTGCGTGGAGCCGCGCAGGTCGGTGTAAAGCACGCTCAGCACGGCCCGCTCGCCCTTCAGGAAGTCCACATCGGGGTTGGCGAGCAGCCGTTCCATCACGTGCGGGTCCACCGAACGGCCCAGCACTTGCCGCAGCCGACGCCGTTCCAGGCTCTCGAAGATGGCGGTGTCCATCTGACTGCCGATGGCGTTCAGCAGGCGGCGGTCGTCGGCGTGGAAGCCGTCCTGCCCGTACCGGTTGACCACCCCCAGCACGCCGATAATCTCGTCGTTCAGAATCAGGGGGATGCACAGGATGGAGCGCAACGGCCCATCCAGCCCGTTGTGCCAGACCATCTCGGCCTGCGTCAGGGCTTCGTTGGCCACCCGATAGAGCAGGGCCCGGCGTTCGGAGACCCGGAAGAGGTCTTCGCGGGTGGCGGCCCGCAGTTCCAGTTTGTCGCGCCCCCGGTCGTAGAGCATCACGAACCCCATCTCCGCCTGGATGACCTCCCGCAACTCGTGGAGCACCCGGTTGAGCATTTCGTCGAAGGGGAGATTGAGGTCGCGAATGCGGTCCACCCGATAGATGGTCTCCAACTCCTTGTTCCGCTGCTGCAAGTCGTAGTAGGCGTACCCCTGGATGACCGCCGAGTCAATCTGACTTTCGGCGATGCGGAGCAGTTCCACCTCGTCGGGGCTGAAGGGGGTGTGGAAGCGAGCGACCATCAGGGAGCCCAGTTTCCGCTCCTCCAGCGCGATGGGGACGGCGGCGATCTGCACGCTGTCCGGCAACGCGCTCAGGAGTCGAGGCGTCAGCACCTCGTGCCCCTCCCAGATGGTGACGTCGTCCGCCTCCACGCCCCGCCGGGCCAACTCGCGGGCGATGATCGGCTCCACCTCCTCCAACTGTCCGACGCGCTCGTTGATAGCCTTCAGTTCCAACTCCCCGGTCTCGCGGTTCAGCAGGCACAGGAGGCACAGATTGACCTGCAACCGGTCGGCGACGACGTTGGCAATGGCCGCCAGCATCGCCGTCGGTTCGGGGATGGTGTCCCTGATGTGGTCTATCGCCAGGATCAGGTCGAGTTCCCGCTGCTTCAGTTCCAGTTGGGCTCTCAGGTCTTCCTGCCCGTCCTCCATCTCCTCCTCCTTTCCGTGGCGTAAGGCTCTACTGACTGACGGAGATGTTCAAGTCGAGCGTGTTGTTGTCCTCGTCCGCCTCCACGATCTCATCGTTCACGTCAGCGACGGCGCGGGTGGTGATGCTGCCGTACCAACTAGAGTAAGTGAACGAGCAGTTCAGCGACGCCGAATAGGTGTGTGGGAGGGGAGCGGCCGTCCACTCGCAGGATGGTTCGGGGAAGTTCACGCCGCCCCACCACTGGACGGTGAAGGGGTACTGGACGTCGCCGAGGCCCTGGTTGACGACGACGACGCGCACCAGCACTTCCTGGTCGGCCACCGGCGGGTCGGGGTCGAAAGTGATACTCTGGATGATGAGGTCAGGCTGGGCGGGGGAGACAGTGAAGATGAGCAAGTGAGTGTTGTTGTCCTCATCGCTCTCCGCCACTTCTTCCCTGGAATCAACCCAGCCCTCGGTGGTGTACTCGGCGTACCCCTGGAAGGTGTACTCCATCTGGACGGTGGTCTCCTCCCCAGGGCCCAGGGTATACGTCCCCGGTGCCTCGGTGTACTCACATCCCTCGCTGATGCATACCCGCCACGCCCAATGGAAGTTCTCGGCAGTAGATTCTCCCTGATTGCGGATGGTGGCGATGATGTGCAAGGGGACGCCCTGACGCGGGGTATCGGTGTCCACATCCATACTGGTGATGACCAGGTCAGGCGGGCCCGGCGGCGGAGCCTCCTCGGTGGGGGTCGCGGTCGGGGTCGCGGTCGGCGGCTCCGGCGTGGGGGTCGCGGTGGCCTGTTCGGGGACGACGATCTGGGCGTAGATCTGGCTGCCGAAGAAGACTCCCTCCGGGCTCTGCAACTGCCAGGTGGAGCGGTAGGTACCGGGGGTGGCGGGAGCCTGCATATCTACGGCGATGTCGGCGGTGCCGCCGGTCGGCACGACCGGGACGTTCACCGAAGTAGTCGTGCCCATCTGCTCCCCGGAGACGAAGACCAGTTTGGTACCCTCCTCCCAGTCGCAAGTGCCGGAGTTGCGCACTCGCCAGACTTTGTGGAAAGTGTCGCCGGGGTTCACTTCGGTATCGTCGGGGATGGTGACGTCGGCGACGTAAGCGGCGTTGAGGGTGCAGCCGCCCTCGCCGGAGACGTCGGGCACCGGTGTGTCGGTCGCCAGCGGCGGTGAGGGGGTAGGGCTGGCAGCGGCCTGTTCCGGCGTGTCCGTCGGCGCGGGGGGAGCGGCAGTCGTCGCCTCCGGCGGGGTGGTCGGCAACGACGGCGGCGGCGTGCCGCCCGTAGGAGCATTGCAGGCCAACGCGGCCAATGCCAGGAAGAGTAACGCTACGACAACCGGTGAGATTCGTCTGGACATGCTGACCTCCTTGTGATAGGCATCATTCCCCGCCCTGGGTTTCGGACGGGCGTATTATACCCGAAAACGGGGGAGAGTAACAGTTTGGGTTCGAGTCAGAGCATAGGACAGGGGCGCAC
>JALWUZ010000649.1 GCA_027079895.1 Anaerolineae bacterium | reverse complement strand
CGGTACGCCGATCGAGCGCATCCGGGTCGCTCAGCGGGGGACGCATTTCTGTCCACGGTGCCAGCCGGTGCCCGAGTGAGGCGGGGCGAACTTTGCGGCAACGGATGAATCCGTTGCCTGGGTATGAGGCCAAAACCCAGGCGGCGGATTTATCCGTCGCCGGTGGACGGGCGGCGTGCCCACGCTGGCGCGAGCGTGACGCTCGCGTTCCCATGCCTTATTGCCCTGTCGCTGGTGAATCTGGCGTAGGGGGAACGGCGGGGCATACCCGTGTGTGCCCTACACTCGAGGAGGTCAACGATGCCGCTGATTGGAGCGCGTGAGTTGAGCGAACAAGCGACACAGGTCCTGCGCCGGGTGCGCGAGGAAGGGGCCGAGTACGTCATCATTTATCGAGAGGCCCCAATCGCTCTGCTCCTGCCGGTGGACAGCAAGGCCGTCGAGCAGGTGATGGCGGGGGCCGTCCCGGAAGCCGCCGGAGGGGGTTGGGCGGTTTACGCACAGGTGGCGGAGCGAATACGGCGGGCCTGGCCACGGGAACACGCCACTCAGGAAGTTCTGGATGAGGTGCGACGATGAGTTTCGTCATTGACGCCAGCGTCCACCTCAACGCGCTGAACCCCGCCGAGGCAGGGTCGGCGACCAGCCAGGCCTTGCTGGAACGGCTCTTTCACCGCCCGTGGCCCATCCTCTCCCCGACGCTGCTCCTGGTCGAGGTGGCGGCGGCGGTGGCGCGAGTGCTCGACGACACAGACCGCGGACTGGAAGTTGCCCAAGCTATTCAGGTCTTGCCAGGTCAGGTCTGGGTGCCGTTGGATGAACCGCTGGCCCTGGAGGCTGCCCGTCTGGCGGCGAGTCACCGCCTACGAGGGGCGGATGCCGTCTACGCGGCCGTGGCACACCGGTACGGGGCGACGTTGATTACCCTGGATCATCAGCAGTTGAGACGACTGCCGCCGACCGTGTCCGTCATGTCACCTGCCGAGGCTCTGGAGCGGATAGAGG
>JALWUZ010000648.1 GCA_027079895.1 Anaerolineae bacterium | reverse complement strand
ATCCGTCATCTTGGGGCCGAGAATTCAGGTGCTACAGTCGAGGGTGGGGAAAGTCTTGTCCAATTGGGCCATGTGGCCGCCGATGGTCGGCTCCCGCTCCACCAGGTAGACCCGGTAGCCGGAGTCGGCGATGGAGAGCGCGGCCTGAATCCCGGCGATTCCCCCGCCGACGATCAACGCGGCCTGCGTGACCGGCGCCCGACGCGGTTCCAGCGGCTGGTGGTAAGCCACCCGCGCCACCGCCGACCGCACCAACCGCTCCGCCTTCTTCGTCGCCACCTCTTTGTCGCGGGTGATCCAGGAGACGTGCTCCCGGATGTTCGCCATCTCGAAGTAGTAGGGGTTGAGCCCGGCCCCCGCCACCGCCCGTTGGAACGTCGGCTCGTGCATGCGCGGGGTGCAGGAGGCGACCACCACGCGATTCAACCCCTTCTCGCGGATGTCCTTTTGGATCAACTCCTGCCCCGCCTCGGAGCACATGTACTTGTACACGCGGGCGACGGTCACGCCGGGCAGTTCCCCGGCCATCTGCGCCACCGCCTCCACGTCCACCGTAGCGGAGATGTTGATACCGCACTCACACACGTAAACGCCGATTCGAGGTTCTTCCATAGCGTGAACTCCTTGCATCATGCTGAGATTGCGCATTCCTGGCCGCTACTTGATCTTCGCCACTGCCGACCGTACCGGCGTGACGTGCCGGTCCAGCATCAGCCGCTCCTCCGGCAGGCCGAACGCCAGCCCCATCAACTGCGGCAGGAAGAGAATCGGTATCTCCACCTTGTGCCCCAATTCCCGTGAGACTTTGTCCTGGTAACTGTCCAGGTTCATATGGCACATCGGGCAGACGACGGCCACACAATCGGCCCCCTCGCAGGCCGCCAGCACCGAGGCGGTCATCTTCACCCCCAACTCAGGCTTGGTCGTCAGCAACGACGTGCCGCAGCAGGAAGCCTCCCGATTGTGATGGTACACCTGCGCCCCCAGAGCCTCCAGGATGGCGAC
>JALWUZ010000647.1:658-1007 GCA_027079895.1 Anaerolineae bacterium | reverse complement strand
CAAACCACAACTCGCTCTCACATTGCCGAATTGGGTGGACGACCCTCTCCTCTGAAAAACAACCCCGGCCAGGAGACACGAATATGCGCAAACGGGCGTCACGAATACACTTCCCCGGCCTTTCCAGCGAAAGATGGGCTCAGGTGATTGATGCTCTGCTCCCGGTGCTGGCCGTGCTGGCCGCGTTGTCGGTGGGAGCGGTGATGTTGCTCGCGTTAGGAGCCAATCCGCTCCGCGCTTACGAGGCGTTGCAGGTGGGAGCCGTAGGCAGTTTCAACGCCCTGGCCGAGACGGCAGTCAAAGCCGTGACGCTGCTCCTGGTCGCCCTTGGGATCTGCATCGCCTTCCG
>JALWUZ010000647.1:0-648 GCA_027079895.1 Anaerolineae bacterium | reverse complement strand
TTCCGGGGCAACGTAATCAACATCGGCGGCGAGGGGCAGATGATGATCGGTGCGCTCATGGCGACGGCGGTCGGCCTGCATCTGACCAATTGGCCCGGCATCGTGGTGGTGCCGTTGGCTCTGGCGGTCGGATTCATCGGTGGGGCCGTGTGGGGCGGAATCCCCGGCCTCCTCAAAGCCTATTTCGACGTGAATGAGATTTTGAGCACGGTGATGATGAACGCCATCGCGGTGCAGGTGATGAACTACCTGCTGCGCGGGCCGATGATTGACCCCGTGCAACTGGAACGGGCCTCCCGAATCCCTCAGACGGCCCGCCTGCCTGATGCCTTTCACCTCCCCCGCCTGGTTCCGACACGCTTGCACCTCGGCGCGTTGCTCGCCCTGGTGTTGGCTTTCGTGGTCTACGTCCTCCTGTGGCGGACGACCATCGGCTACCGCATTCGGGCGGTGGGGCACAACCTCCACGCGGCCCGTTACGCCGGAATCCGAGTCAAGCGGTACATGGTCCTGGCCCTGCTGCTCAGCGGGGCGTTCGCGGGACTGGCGGGGGCGATTCAGGTCTACGGACTCAACTACCGGATGATAACCGACGGTTCGGCGACCGGGTTCACCGGCGGCGCGGGGTTCAACGGCATCGTCGCCGCG
>JALWUZ010000646.1 GCA_027079895.1 Anaerolineae bacterium | reverse complement strand
CCGTCTGCTCGCCATCGGCGGGCGGGGGCGCAAGCAGCAGATCGCCCTGGCGGAGCGGTACGGCCTCCACGATTACCCCCAGCCCTCCGGCGGCTGCTGCTACCTCATAGACCAGACCTACTCCCGACGGTTGCGGGACTTCCTCGCCCACGAGGGGGAGGCCGCCCTGACCGACGCTCAAGCGCAACTCCTGGCCGTCGGGCGGCACTTCCGCCTGCCGACGGGGCGCAAAGTCATCGTCGGGCGGCACGAGCGGGAGAACGAGTACCTGGAGACCTGCGGGGCGCGGGGGCTGCGGCTGACGACGCCGGCCCATCCGGGGCCGACGACGCTGCTGCCGGAGGTGGAATCACAGCCGCCGGCGACGGAGGAGGAGATCGCGCTGGCGGCCCGTCTCACCGCCGGATACTCCGACGGGCGCGACCGGCCGGCGGTGGATGTCGAGGTGCGGCGCGGCGACGACCGGCTCGCAACGCTGACCGTCGTCCCGCTGCCGCGCGTGGAAGCCCAATCGCTGATGGTGTGAGGCCGCGCTCACTGCTCCGTCTCGTCCCACACGTGGAGCACCTCCAACCGGAACTGCCCGACGACGGCGTCCAGCACCGCCTCTTTGGTGGCCCTCTCGATGCGCAGCGTGATGTTGAGATGCTCCGGGCGGTCGGCGGCGTAGGCGACCACCGATGAGATGTTCCCCCCCACCTGGGCGATACGTCCGGCCAACTCCGCCAGTTGACCGGGCACGTCCGGCACCCGCACCGTCAGCCGCAGTGAGCGCGTCCCGCCCCCCAGCACCGCCGCGAACATCTTGAAGATGTCCGTCTCGGTGATGATCCCCACCACCTGCCCCCCGTCCACCACCGGCAGGCTGCCGATCTTGTGCTCCACCATCAGCCGGGCCGCCTCTTCCAGAGGACAGTCCGGGTCAACCGTGACCACCTCCCGATTCATCACCTGCTCGACCCGATGTTGCCTTTTGATGACCCCCGGCGATTCCGCCTGTGCCAAAAACGCTTCCAGGTCGGCGCGGGCCACGATGCCGACCAGGTCTCCGGCCTCGGTCACGACCGGCAGGTGACGGAAGGAGCCGCACTTGAGCAACGCCACCGCCGCTACCGGGTCGCTCTCCGGGCGGACGGTGACGGGGTCACGGGTCATGCAATCGCTCACGAACATAGCCTAGCCTCCTCGCTGGTGAAATGGGGGTCATCCGGCCTCCGCCAGGGCGTGCGCGACCTCCCCGATGTCGGCGAAGACCCAATCCGGCTTAATGGATGAGGCGGCCAAAGTCTCCGGGGTGGTGGCGCCGGAGAGCACCAAGATGGTCATCGTCCCCAGCCGCCGCCCCCCGGCGATGTCGGTCGTCAGCCGGTCGCCGATGGCGGCGGTGCGCTCCGGGGAGGCTCCCATCCGGCGCAACGCCTCGCGGTACATCCACGGCTCCGGCTTCCCGACGACGACGGGGGAGACGCCGGTCGTCGCCTCCAACAACGCCAGCCGTGCCCCGTTCCCCGGCACCGGCCCGCGCGGGGTGGGGTACGAGGGGTCCGGGTTGGTGCCGATGAACTCCGCCCCGGCGTGGATCAGCAGCGACGCCGTCACCATCTGCTCCCAATCCAGCCCCATCTCCCAGCCGACGATGACGTACCGCGCCTCGGTGTCGCTCTGGACGAACCCGGCCCGCTCCAACGCGCGGTGCAGCCCCTCCCCGCCGACGGCGTAGACCGGCGTCCCGTGCGGCGCGACGGTTTGCAGGTAAGCGGCGGTCGCCTCGGAGGAGGTGAGCACCTGCGACGGCGGCACCTCCACTCCGAAGCGGCGCAATTTGGCGGCGTACTGCTCCGGCAGACGGCTGGAGTTGTTGGTCGCCAGGATGAAGTCCAGCCCCCGCCGCCGCAGGGTGTCGAAGAACTCGCGCAGGCCGGGCAGCGGCGCGTCCCCGCGCCACAGGACGCCGTCCATGTCAACGATCAGGTGGCGGATACGGCTCAAATCCACCGGCGCGGAGCCCGCCCGCGCCCGCAGACGGCGGTAATCCTCCGGCGTGTCCACGTCGGCCAGGATGTCGGGGTCGTCCACCGGAACGGCGACGCTCCCGTGACGCTCGATCAGCCCTCGCCCGCCCTCGTCCCCGCGGACGGCGGCCAGTTCGGGGAACAGGCGGCGGGCGAAGAGCACCGGCGTGCCGCGGCGACCCTCATAGGCCGGGTGGACGATGGCCGCGCCGCTTTCCTCGAAGCGGGCGACCAGCGAGCGGAGCAGCGCGGCGGACACCAGCGGCTGGTCGCCTTGCAGGAACACCGCCCCGGCGACCTCCGGCGGCAGGGCGGACAGCCCCACGTGCAACGACGTGCTTAGCCCTTCCGCCCAGCGGTAGTTGGTCAGCACCTGCACCGGGCGCGTCCCCAGGGCCGGGCGGATGGCGTCCGCGTGGGCTCCCAGGACGACCACCACCGGCGCGAGGCCTGCGTCCAGGGCCTCATCCACGACGTGCGCCAGGAGCGGCACACCGTTCCAATCGAGCAGTTGTTTGGGCCGGCCGAAGCGGGTCGAGCCCCCCGCTGCCAGCACGACGGCGGCGATTGTGGTCACGTTTCCCTCCGCGCGGAATCTTACCACAACTGAGGGTTAGAAGCAAACCGTATCGCCCCGTCAAAATGGGTGGGCGAAGGCATAAAGGGGTAGGCGAGGGCACTGCCATTGCAAAAGGGGGTAGGCGAAGGCATTGCCTTCGCCTACCCAGCGCAACTGAGGGTTAGCCTTCGCCTACCCAGCGCGACTGAGGGTTAGAAGCAGACCGTATCGCCTCGTCAAAAGGGGCAGGCGATGGCATAAACGGGTGGGCGAAGGCACTGCCTTCGCCCACCCGTTCTACGATGGCACCGCCTTCGCCTACCCAATCACCCGCCAGACGTGTACCAGCGACCGCTCGTCGTCCGCCAGCGGCTCCAACACGTAGAGCAGGCCGTGTTCCCGGTCGAAGGCCGCCGCGCCGAGGTGGTAGAACAGGGAAAAATCGGTGCTGTACAGCACCTCCTCGATGTCCAGCGTGGCGTAGGGCTGCGGCTCCCAGGTCTCCATCTCCCCCTGGGCCACGGCGGCCAGGTCGGCGGGGTCGTAGAAGATGATCTGGGCCGCGAACCGCTCCGACCACCAGCCCCGGTCGGCGCACTCCGGCGGGTAAGGGGGCTCCTCCGGCCAGACGGTGCCGTCGGGGCAGCCGTACCAGGTCTCGCCCAGCCCCTTGGTGCCGACGAAGACGACGGCGGACTTGTCCCCGGCGGTGAGCCAGGCCCCGCCGCTCCAATGGTCGGAGTGGGCGTAGCCGTCCATCGCCGGCGCGCCCTCCTCGTAGATGTTGCCGTAGAGGAGGAGTGGGACGGCCGGAAGGGTCATACCGGGGGGCGGGGGATTGCCGGCGTTCCAGGGGCCGATGGCGAACAGGCTGGGGCCCAGCGAGCCCTGCCCGCCGTCCCGATAGCGGCCCGTCGCCAGGAGCAGGCCCGGCGTGTAGGCCGCCGCCCACTCCGGCGGGATGTCGAAGAGATAGTCGCTGGTGACGTAGTTCCGGTACTCGCCGACGCGCCACAGGCCGGCCGTCTGCGGGTGCGCCAGGTCGAGGCCGGCCCAGCCGTGGGAGGGGTTGGCCGCCATCTCGTCCTGATGCTGCGCCCAGCAGAAGTACAGTTTGCCCTCCTCCTGCTCCCCCTGGGGCGGCAGATAGGCCAGTCCCATCCGGGGCTGCTCCAGATTCCAGTCGAGGACGTCGTCCCGGATGTCCTGGAAAGGCTGCAAGGTGACGGCGGTGTTCAAGTCGGCCGGGTTCTTACCGGGGGAGATGAGCGGCGCGGGGATGCTGACTTCGGAGACGTACTGATTCCAGTTGTGACCGCTGCCGAAGAGGGAGCCGGGGAAGCCGTCGTCGGGGCCGGCCGGGTCGCCCGCCGGATAGTAGGTCAACGCTTCGCCGCTCCACTTCCAGCCGATTTCGTCGGGGGCGTCGGCGGGCAGGCGGAACGCGCCCAGGTAGGAC
>JALWUZ010000645.1 GCA_027079895.1 Anaerolineae bacterium | reverse complement strand
TCATCAGCCCCATCGCGATTCCGGCGACCGGGGCCTTGATGGGGACGCCGGCGTCCATCAACGCCAGCGTGCTCCCGCAGACGCTCGCCATCGAGGTGGAGCCGTTGGAACTCAATACCTCGCTGACTACCCGCAGGGTATAGGGGAACTCGCCGTTGTCCGGTATCATCGGCAGGAGAGCCCGCTCGGCCAACGCGCCGTGCCCGATCTCCCGCCGCTTGGGGCCGCGCATAGGGCGGGTCTCGCCGGTGGAGTAGGGCGGGAAGTTGTAGTGGTGGATGTACCGCTTCGTCTCCTCCGGCGAGAGGTCGTCCAGCATCTGCTCCTCGCGGGGCGTCCCCAACGTCGCCACCGAAAGCACCTGGGTCTCCCCTCTGGTGAAGAGCCCTGAGCCGTGAGGACGTGGGAGCAATCCCACTTCGGCGGACAGGGGGCGGATGGTGTAGGGGTCTCGTCCGTCGGCGCGGATGCCCTCCTCGATGGTGCGGCGGCGGACGATTTCCCGGACCACCTCGTCCATCGCCTCGCCGATGTCCCCCTTATCCCACTCATCCGCCAGGGCCTCCATCAGTTCCTCCTGCAGGGCGCGGATGCGGTCGTCGCGCTCCTTCTTGCTCGTCGCCCCGAAGATGGCCTCCGGCAGCCGGTCGGCGACCTTTTCGCGGACGATGGCCCGCAACTCGTCCGCGATGACGAAGTGCGGATAGTCCCGCTTGGGCTTGCCGACCGCCTCCCGCATATCTTCCTGCACGCGGATGACGTCCTGGATGGCCTCGTGGCCCAGTTTGAGGGCGGCGACCATCGTCTGCTCGTCCACCTCGTTGGCCCCGGCCTCGACCATCAGGATGGCTGCGGCGGTTCCGGCCAGCCGCAGGTCGAGCAGACTGTCCTCCATCTGGGTGATGGAGGGGTTCACCACCAGTTCCCCGTCCACCAGGCCGATGCGTACTGCTCCCACCGGCCCCTCGAAGGGCACGTCTGAGATGGTGAGGGCCGCCGACGCGCCGATGATGGCC
>JALWUZ010000644.1 GCA_027079895.1 Anaerolineae bacterium | reverse complement strand
CCACGGCGAGCATCACCGCCAGAAAGCCGGTGGTGTAGAGGGCGGGGTCCCGGGCCAGCAGGATCGTGATGCTGCCGGCGAGCAGAAAAAATGAAAGCAGGGCGAAGAGTGTCTCAAGCATCGCTGGTGTCCTCCCCGAAGGCGTTGTGGTGGCTGAGCAGCCGGTCGCGGTCCAGGAGGAAATCCTCCCGCCGCTTGCCGGTGACCGAAAAGATCCCCGTATCCATGCGGATGGCGTCGCAGGGGCACGCTTCGACGCAGTAGCCGCAGAAGACACACTCGAGGGTATCGATGGTGAAAACCGCCGGCATCTTTTCGTCGATCCCGTCGTCCCGTTCCGTGGCGACGATGCTGATGCACTGGGCGGGGCAGTTGGTGGCGCACATGAAACAGGCGACGCAGCGCACGCTGCCATCCTCCCGTTTGGTGAGGCGGTGCAGGCCCCGGTAGCGGGGGGTGATGTCGGTGGGCTGCTCCTCGGGGTACTCCAGGGTCTCCACGGCGTTGATGTCCGAGAGATTGGTGAAGAGGTGCTTCGCCGTGATCTTGAGCCCGGCGAAGATGGCCGGGAGATAGAGGCGCTCTTTGGTCTCCTTGTTGTAGCGGGGGACGGTTTTGATTTTGGGCTGGCTCATGAGGCGACTCCTACGACGATGATGGCCGTGACGAAAATGTTCAGCAGAGAAAGCGGCAGCAGGTAGCGCCACCCCAGGGTCTGGACCTGATCGTAGCGGAAACGGGGCCGGGTCCAGCGCACGACGATGAAGAAGATGTTGAAAACCATCAGTTTGGCGACGAAGACGGCGATCTGCAGCAGGGTCACGGCGAAGGAGGTCCCCACGGAATCGGCGGGGAGGAAGCTCAGTACCAGAAGGATCAATTCGATCACAACGGTCATGGCGATGAGGACCCGGCTGAGGACCTTGGTCTCGAAGTTGCGGCCCCCGTCGGTGGCGACGGTGGGTCGGACGGTGTTGTTGCGCTTCATCCAGCGGATGAAGAGGGCGACGGCGACGG
>JALWUZ010000643.1:9242-13236 GCA_027079895.1 Anaerolineae bacterium | reverse complement strand
GGGGATGGTGGGGAGTCTCTTCCTCCGTTCCATCGAACGGAGCGAGCGCATTTACGCCGCGATGTTGGCGCGGGGGTACGACGGCGAGGCGCGGGCGTTGCGGGCCCCGTCGCTGCACCGGCGGGACTTGCTGACCGCCGTTCCCTTCGCGCTGGTGATGGTCGCCGTGCAGGTCGTGGCACGGGGAGGGTGGCGATGAGCATTTGCATCGAGGTCGCCAATCTTTCGTACACCTATACCCACAATGGCCGTCAGGCCCTCCGGGACGTGAGCCTCACCGTCCATACCGGCGAAAAGGTCGCCCTGGTGGGCCCCAACGGGGCGGGGAAATCAACTCTCCTGCTTCACCTCAACGGCATCCTGCGGGGGACAGGGGACGTGCGGGTGCTGGGGTACGAGGTCGCCGAGCCGCACCTGAGCCGCATCCGCGCCCTGGTGGGGATGGTCTTCCAGAACCCGGACGACCAACTGTTCTCCCCCACCGTCTTCGACGATGTGGCTTTCGGTCCGCTGTACGCCGGTCTGCCGGAGGATGAGATTCACTGGCGCGTCCACCGGGCGTTGGCGCAGGTGGAACTGGAGGGGTACGAGGGGCGGGTCTCCCATCACCTCAGCCTGGGGGAGAAGAAGCGGGCCGCCATCGCGACGGTGCTGGCGATGGAGCCGGAGGTTCTGGCCCTGGACGAGCCCACCGCCGGGCTGGATCCGCGCACCCGGCGGCGGCTGATCGGCCTGCTGCGCGACCTGCCCCAGACGCTGCTCGTCGCCACCCACGACCTGCGGATGGTGGAGCAGATCTTCCCCCGCATGGTGATTCTCGACCACGGCGCGGTGGTCGCCGACGGCCCAACGGAGGCTCTGATGGGTGACGAGGCTCTGCTGCTCGCTCACGGGCTGGCATAAGGGGCGAGGGCCGACGGTTCGGTTGCGTTTTGGGGGGAGATGGCATATAATTTCTGTGAGTGTTAGCCCACAGTCAGGAGGTGACGGTGACGGAACAGGTGCGAATCAAATTGACGCGCGGCGTGCCGCCGGTGGAGAGTTTCCCCACCGAACATCTGACGGAGTGCGCGGCGGCGGCGCTCGCCGAGTATGGCGACGTGGTGCTCCAATACGGCCCCTCGCGCGGCTTTCCCCCGCTGCTCGACCTGATCGCCCAGGAGGAAACCGCTGTGCCGGAGAGACAGGTCATCACCGGGCCCGGCTCGCTCCAGTTGCAGGACTTCTGCGCCCGGCTGCTGTGCGAGAAGGACGATCTGGTTTACGTCGAGGAGCCCTCCTACGACCGCACGCTGACGGTCTTCCGCCGGGCCGGGGCGCGGGTGGTCGGTTTCCCGCTGGAAGAGGACGGGCTGGATGTCGAGACGGTCGAGAAGCGTCTGCGGCAGGGGGAGCGTCCGGTGCTCATCTACCTCATCCCCGACTTCCAGAACCCCAGCGGGAAGGTGCTCT
The DNA here is from genome assembly GCA_027079895.1 of Anaerolineae bacterium. Taxonomy (GTDB): domain Bacteria; phylum Chloroflexota; class Anaerolineae; order B4-G1; family B4-G1; genus JALWUZ01. The sequence goes on along the minus strand of JALWUZ010000643.1, from coordinate 11,784 downwards.
CCGAGGAGAAGCGGCGCCGCATCGTCGCCCTGGCGCGGGAGTACGGCTTCTGGATCATCGAGGACGCCCCCTACCGGAAGTTGCGCTATCGGGGGGCGGAGTTGTCCGCTTTGTTCGACTTGGCCCCGGAGCGGGTGTTGTTCATGTCCTCCTACAGCAAACTGATCAGCCCTGGCCTGCGGGTGGGATACGTGGTGACGCCCGCGCCGCTGGCCGATGGCCTGGCGAAGATGGCGGAGGATACTTACATCAACCCCAGTTACTTCAATCAGGCGATCGTCTACGAGTTCATCCGGCGCGGGTGGCTGGAACCGCACCTGGCGCAACTGAAATCGCTCTACGCCGCGCGGTTGGACGCGATGTTGGCCGCGCTGGAGGAGCACATGTCCGCCCTGGCGACGTGGAGCCGTCCCGACGGCGGTTTCTTCATCGGGCTGACGCTGCGCCGCCCGGTGCCGACGGACGAACTGCTGGCCCGTGCTCTCGATTACGGCCTGGTGCTGAGCGACGGGCGCGGATTCTTCGCCAACGGCGGCGGCGACGGTTTCGTCCGTCTCCCCTTCTGCTCGCTGACGCCGAAGGAGTGTACCGCTGCCGTCGCCCGCCTGGCGCAGGTGGTCGAATCTCTGGAAGAGGAGTGAGACGATGAATTTCAAGGGTATGGACATCCTCGACGGGGCGCAGTTCACCCGCGCGGAGATCGAGCGGGTGATGGAGGTGTCGGAGGAGATGCGGGAGCGGCTGCGTGAGAGCCGTTCGTTGAATCTGCTGCGGGGATACGTCCTGGGGACGTTGTTCTTCGAGCCCTCCACCCGCACGCGCTTGTCCTTCGAGACGGCGATGCACCGGCTGGGCGGCGATGTGGTCGGGTTCGCCTCGGCTGGCGTCTCGTCGGTCAAGAAGGGGGAGTCGCTGGAGGACTCTATCCGCACGGTGGATCAGTACGTGGACGTGATTGTGATGCGCCATCCCCAGATCGGAGCCGCCCGCCGGGCCGCCGCCGTCGCCGAGTCGCCGGTCATCAACGGCGGCGATGGAGCCGGTCAGCACCCGACTCAGGCCTTGCTCGACCTGTTCACGATTCGGACGGAGCGGGGGCAGGTGGACGGGAACACCATCGTACTCTGCGGCGACCTGAAGTACGGGCGCACCGTCCACGCCGGGGTCGAGTTGTACAAGCACTACGATTGCCGCCTGATACTCGTCTCGCCAGACGCGCTGCGAATGCCGCCGGAGCTCACCGCCCGTCTCCGGGAGCAGGGGGTAGTGGTGGAGGAGACGGATGACTTGGAGGCGGCTCTGCCGGAGGCGACGGTGTTGTACATGACCCGTATCCAGAAGGAGCGGTTCGCCGACCCGGAGGAGTACGAGCGGCTCAAGGGGAGTTACGTCCTGACGCGGGAGATGGTGGAACGGCTCAACCCCGACCTGACGATTATGCACCCGCTGCCGCGCGTGGGAGAGATCGCCGCCGATGTGGACGCTCTCCCCGGCGCGGCCTACTTCCGCCAGGCACGGAACGGCATCTACGTGCGTATGGCGTTGCTCTGGCTGGTGACCGGACAATCGGAGGCGTGAGATGGAGACCGTGACGCAGACGGTGTATTTCGAGCAGCCGGGCCCGCAGAACACGGCCCGCACGTTGGAGATCGCGCATCGGCGGGCGGAGGAACTGGGCATCCGCACTGTCTTGGTCGCCACCACGCGCGGCGAGACCGGCGTCCAGGCCGCCCGCCTGTTCCAGGGGTACGAGGTGGTGGTCGTGACCCATGCCACCGGTTTCCGGGGGCCCAACATCCAGGAGTTGTTGCCGGAGAACCGCCGGGCGATCGAGGAGGCCGGGGCACGCATCCTCACCTGCCAGCACGCCTTCGGCGGGGTGAGCCGGGCGGTGCGCAAGAAGTGGGGCACTTACGAGATTGACGAGATCGTGGCCCAAACGCTGCGCATCTTCGGCGAGGGGATGAAGGTGACGACGGAGATCGCGCTGATGGCCGCCGACGCCGGCCTGGTGCGGGTGGGCGAGCCCTGCATCGCCATCGCCGGGACGGCGCGCGGGGCCGACACCGCCATCGTCCTCAAGCCGGCCAACGTGCAGCAGTTCTTCGACCTGCGGGTGATGGAGATTCTGTGCAAACCCCGCTTTGGAGCAGTGGAATGAGCGCGATAGAGGGGCTGACTTTCGAGCAGGCGTTCGCCGAGTTGGAGGAGACGGTGCGCAAGTTGGAGGCCGGCGGCCTGGAGTTGGAGGAGAGTTTGGCTCTCTTTGAGCGGGGGCGGGCGTTGGTGGACTACTGCAACGTTCAGTTGGATCAGGCGGAGTTGAAGATTCGCCAACTCGCGCCGGAGTGAGCCGGGTCACGAGGACGGGCGGATATGAACGAGGACATCATCTGGAAAGAGGCCATCGAGGCTTACTTCGAGTACTTTCTGTGGTTCTTCTTCCCGGTGGTAGCGGAAGATGTGGACTTTCAGCGAGGGTATGAGTTTCTGGACAAGGAGTTGGCGGAGATCGCCCAGGGGAGCGAGACCGGCGGGCGCG
>JALWUZ010000643.1:0-9232 GCA_027079895.1 Anaerolineae bacterium | reverse complement strand
TACGACTACGGGGCCGTCGGCCGGTACGGGGTGGACGTGGTCAGCCTGGCGGTGCTGGCGGATCGGTATCCCAACTTTCGTCCCCGGCGGTTCGAGATAGCGCGGTGGGGCTTCCGCTGCCTGTTCGAGTTTCCGATTGCCAAGTTACTGGACTATCGGGAGCGGTGGGAGGAGTTGGAGGAGAGCGAGAATCCGTTTGCGGTGGTGGTGATGGCGCACTTGAAGGAGCAGGAGACGGAGCGCAGGAAGGGCGGGGAGGAGGAGCGGTATCGGTGGAAGATGTGGCTGGTGAGGAGGTTGTACGAGCGGGGGTACAGCAAGGATGATGTGTTGTTGCTGTACCGGTTCATAGACGGGCTGATTACGTTGCCGGAGGAACTGACGCGGCAGTTCCATCGGGAGTTGATCGAGTATGAGGAGGAGCGGAAAATGCCATACGTGACTACAGCAGAACGGATTGGGATGGAGAAAGGCATCCAGAAAGGTATCCAGATTGGGCGGCAAGAGGGCCGACAGGAAGGCATCCAGATTGGGCGGCAAGAAGGCCGGCAAGAGGGCTTGCAAGAGGGCTTGCAAGAGGGAGTACGCAAGGGGCTGCTGAAAGCACTCGAACTGGGATTGCTGCTCAAGTTCGGCGACCGGGGGATGTCGCTCTACCCGAAACTGGGCCAGATTCGGGACGTGAGGGTGCTCGAAGCGATCGTCGAGCAACTCAAGACCGGCGACAGCCTCGACAGCCTCATGGCCTTCTACCGAGCGGCGGCCGCTGGATCGGAGCCAGCCGTCAATTGGGCCTGACCGACAGCGGGATACTGGCGTCGGTATGGGGCGCCTGGTGCGCCCCATTTGTGTGAGGCGAGAAGGAAGTTTGTCCACTTGTGGAAATGGGTGTATAATTTTTCGCGTAACAGCACTACAACCCATCTGTGCCGATAGAGACCCCTTCTTCCTTCAACTATCCTCTTCCATCGCTCTCCGTGTGGCGGTGGACGAACCCCTCAGATTCAACAGATGGTCTTTATCCCCATTGTACCCCTCTTGACGCAGGTGGGTTGCCGCTTGTCGGAAGCGGACTGGGCGGGTCGTTTCCCTGAAGTTTGGCTTGGCAAAGCGAGGTGTAAGATGGCGACGTATCAGAAACTGGACGAGCGGGCCGGGTCTGAAGGGCCGTCCAAACGGCGCGTGGTTGAGGTCGAAGAGAAACTGCCTGAGCGGTTCGAGCAAGCGGTGTTGCGTATGTCCGTCGCCAAGCCGCGTCGGGCGTCGCCCGGCGCGCTGTTGGGCTTGCAGCGGGCCTACGGCAACCGGGCTGTCGCCAGGCTTGTTCAGGCCAAGTTGCTCGTCGGGCCGGCGGGCGACGAGTACGAGCGGGAGGCCGACCGGGTGGCGGAGCGGGTCGTCTCGCCGGGGTCGCCGGCCGCCGTGCAACGGCAAGCGGCCTCCCCCGACGGAGCGGAGGAGGCGGACGCGGCCATCGAGGAGCGACTGAACCGGCTGCGGGGAAGTGGCGAACCGTTGCCGCCGCAGGTACGCGCGGAGATGGAATCCCATCTCGGCGTTGACCTGAGCGGAGTGCGGGTGCATGCTGATGCTGAAGCGGCCCGTCTGAGCCGGGAGTTGCGGGCGCAGGCGTTCACCAGCGGGCGGGATGTGTACTTCGGCGCGGGACGGTATGACCCGGCCTCTGCGGGCGGCCGGAAACTGCTGACCCACGAGTTGGTCCACGTTGTGCAGCAGCGCGGGCGCCGGACGCCGGTGGTGCAACGGAAGAAGATTTGGGAGCAGAATGGTATGACGGAGGAGGAGTGGAATAATCTGTCTGACTCGGAGCGGATACGGAGAATCCGGGGAGCGGTGGGACAACAGCCCCCGCCGCCGTCAACCCCCCCGCGCCCGCAACGTACATCGTCCGCGCAGTCCACGCAATCTGCGCCGGCCGTGTCCACAGACCCTTCTTTGCTGGAAGACTCCAAAGCGGAAAAACTCGGTGAACTCGCCGGACACTGGGGGTTCGCTTCGGCAGGGTTGGGGTTGGGTGTTCTTGGGGATACCTTCGGAGGCATCGAAGAGTACCAGGGTAAAGACTGGGCCGGTACAACTTCCGCCGGATTTGGCATTGCCGGTGGCGCGTTGGAGACGTTGGGCGGGCTGGCGGAGTTATCCGGCAATGTGGCCGGTTTCAGTCGGGGTCGCCAACTTTATCGGCGCGGAGGAGGTGCCGGCCGGCTGCTAGGAAGGCGAATGATGAAGCAGACAGCCCTGGGCGGGGTGCAAAACTTAGTTGGTGTGGGCACCGGCCTGGCGGGTATGGTCAGCGGCGGCGCGGCGGCGGCCGGGAAGGATGACTTGTCCGAAAGGGCGGATGCGGCCAGCGCCGGGCTTCAGATCGCCGAGGAAAGTATCGGTATGTTGTCCGGCGCAAAGTCGTTGTGGGGGTCATTCCGGCGGAGTAAAAAGGCGAAGGAACAGGCGCAGAGTTATTCCAGCGATGAGATGAAAAACCTGGCCGAGTTCGTCAGCAGCAACCAGGGAAAAGGCTCCAAGGCGATGGGGATTCTATCCAACGTCGGCGGGATCGTCAGCGGTGGATTCCGGCTCGCCGGGGGCAAAACCGGGCTGATTGGCGGGGCGATCTCCGGTGGCATAGGGTCGCTTTTGGGCATCGGGAAGAGCATCTACGCCGGAAAGAAGCAGAAGAAGGCCGAGGCTCAGGCTGGGGGGCACATTGATTACCTGGTGTCCCAACTTTCCAGCCGGAACGCCGAGGCCGTCTCGTTTGCCAATGAGGTGCTCAAAATCAAAGGGTCGGCGGACGAGTTGAAGGAAATGGCGGACAGCGACACGGACGCCCTGAGGGAACTGTTGATGCAGAAGATGGTCAAATACGACTAGGAGGAGGTATGGCGCAGAGTTACTTGCAGGCCATCGCCTACGCGCTGGACACTTTGGGATTCGAGGCCCAGGCGTTGCCGCTAGAGGTGGATGGGAAGCAGACGGAGCACCTGGTGGTGCATTTGCTCACCGACGACCGGGGACGGGATGTGTTCGCCCAACTCCTTTTCCTCAGCAATCTGGAAGAGGTGATCGGGCCGGCGGTGGAGGAGATAGAGGACGGCGAGGGGATGGACTTGCTCCAGGTCTACGCCGCGCTGCCCTTCGACTACGAGGCCGAAGCGGTGCCCCACCTGGCGCGGTTGATGCTCGCGATGAACCGGTATCTGCCCATCAACGGCTTTGGGCTGGACGAGGAACTGGGGATTCTGTTCTGTCGGCACGTGCTCTTCTGCCCCGGCGGGGACGTGGACGTGCGGGTGCTGGTCGAGGTGCTGGACTCGATGGCGTTCTTCATCGAGGAGTACGGCGGGGTTCTGGAACCGGTCGCCAACGGCAGCGGGTCACTGGCGGAGGCGTTGGCGGCAGTCGGCGGGCAGGTGGCGGTATGATCAGCGACTTGGACGAGGTGCTGCGGCGGCTGCTCATCCGCGAGATACCGATCAGGAACGGGGAGGTGGAGATCAAGTTCGACCAGCCCCGACGGGAATGGGCCGCGCGGCTGACCCGCCCCACCGTCAACCTGTTCCTGCACGACATTCGGGAGAACACCCGCTTGCGCGGGTCGCAGCAGTGGATCGTCGAGCGGCGCAAGGACGGCACGGCGGTCCAGCGGCGCACGCCGGTGCGGATGGACTTGAATTATATGATCACCGCCTGGGCCAAAGACCCGGAGGATGAGCACCGCTTGTTGACCCGTGTCCTGATGGTGCTCCTGCGGTATCCGGCTCTGCCGGACGACCTGCTGCCGGAGACGCTGCGGGGACAGGCGGTGCCGGTCCCGCTGCTGGTGGCCCAGGGGGAGGCGTTGGAGAGCGTCGCCGAGGTGTGGAGCGCGTTGGACAACGAGATGCGTCCGTCCATCACGCTGACGGTGACGGTGGCGATAGACCCGTACCAGGTCGTCACCACGCCGTTGGTGCGCTCGCGGGAGTTGCGGGTCGTCCAAAGGCCGGGCCTGGTGCCGCTGCCGGAGGAGGTCGGCCCGGATGTGTTCTGGTCGGTTGGGGGAATGGTGCAGACCGAGAAGCCTTTGGCAGCGGTCAGCCTGACCTTGATCGAGCGGGGATTGGAGGTGCCTTTGCAGGAAGACGGTCGTTTTACCATCGGACGGCTGGAAGCCGGAGAGTACACGCTGGAGGCACGGGTTGAAGGGCAGGAGGCGAAGCAGTACCGGATCGTCGTTCCCGCGCCGGATTACACTTTGGAGTTGTGAACGGACGTTGGGTAGGGGCGGGTCTCGCACCCGCCCCGGACAGCCGCGAGGATGCCCGTCGAGGAGATCCAGAGATTCGAGGAGGTTCTAGATGCCTGAATATCTTTCACCAGGGGTTTATGTCGAGGAGGTGGACCGCGGGCCGAAGCCCATCGAGGGAGTCGGCACCGCGATGGCCGCTTTCGTCGGGTTCACCGAGAAGGCGGAGTTGGTGCGGGAAGTGGACGGCGAAATGATCGTCGAGGACTTGCTCAACAAGCCGCAGTTGGTCACCAACTGGAGCCAGTTCGTCGAGCGGTACGGCGACTTCGTGCCGGGCGCCTACCTGGCCTACGCGGTCTACGGCTACTTTATGAACGGAGGCTCGCGCTGCTACGTCGTCAGCGTGCGGACGATCCCGAAGGCCCAGGCCGCGCTCCTCAACGGCGAGGGGAAGCCGCAGTTGGTCGTGCGGGCCAAGCGGGCCGGGTTCGACGGGCTGCGGCTGCGCGTGCGGGTCACGGACGTCACGCCGCTCCCCGCCGCCAAGAAGCCGCGCGGCAAGGGAAAGGAGGGGGAGGAACAGCCATCCGCGCCGGAGGTCGGGGCGGACTGGGAGGGCTCCTTCAACCTCATCGTCGAGCGGGAGAAGATCTCCGGCGGCTGGAAGGTGGCCGAGGAGGTCAAGGGAGTGCATCTCCACGAGGTCGAGGAGGAGGGGCAGAAGCGGGTGCGCGTGGCCTATCGGAACAACAAAGCCCCCGCGCTGATTGACATCCTCATCCCCGAAGGCGCGCCGCTGGCGCGGTTGTGGCCTCAGGAACAGGAGCAGCCGTTGAGCATCGAGACGGCCCAGTTGCAGGCTCCCACCGCCCAGGAGTTCCAGGGGAAGGTGACGGAGCGGACCGGCGTCGAGGGGTTGGAGGCGTTGGACGACGTGACGATGCTCTGCGTGCCGGATCTCATGTCCACCATGCCCGGCCAGAAGTTGGATTTGGACACCATCAAGGGGGTGCAGACGATGATGATCGCCCACTGCGAGCGGATGGGCGATCGGGTGGCGATTCTCGACGCGCCGCCGGACATGACGCCGCAGGAGGTCAAGAAGTGGCGGATGGACGTGGCCGGGTTCGATTCCAGTTACGCCGCGCTCTACTACCCCTGGATTCAGGTGATGGACCCGGTGACGAACCGCCCGCTCGCCATCCCGCCTTCGGGACACATCGCCGGTATCTGGGCCCGCAACGATTCGACGCGGGGCGTCCACAAAGCCCCGGCCAACGAGGTGGTGCAGGGGGCGGTCGGGCTGGTCTATCAGACGACGAAGGGGGAGCAGGACACGCTGAATCCCATCGGCGTGAACTGCATCCGGGCCTTCCCTGGACGGGGCATCCGAGTGTGGGGCGCACGGACGTTGAGCAGCGACCCGGCCTGGCGGTACATCAACGTGCGGCGGCTCTTCAACTTCGTGGAGAAGTCCATCGAGAACGGGACGCAGTGGGTGGTCTTCGAGCCGAACGACCGGAAGTTGTGGGCCCGCGTGCGCCGGGATGTCTCCGCGTTCCTGAAGACGGTCTGGCGCGACGGGGCCCTGTTCGGCAGCACGCCCGGCGAGGCGTTCTACGTCAAGTGCGACGATGAGTTGAATCCGCCGGAGTCGCGGGACCTGGGGCGGTTGATTATCGAGATCGGGCTGGCGCCGGTCAAACCGGCGGAGTTCGTCATCTTCCGCATCAGCCAATGGGCCGGCCCCGGCGCAGAATGAAAGGCAGGAGGTGAGTAACTATGGCGAATCGTGAGGACCCACTGGTCGCATTTAAGTTCGGACTGGAGATCGAGGGGAAGTTGAGCGGCTACTTCACCTCGGTCAGCGGCATCGGGTCGGAGAGTGAGATCATCGAGCACAAGATCGTCAATCCCGACACCGGCGAGACCATCATCCAGAAGATCCCCGGTCGGCTGACCTGGACCGAGGTCACGCTGAGGCGGGGCGTCACCAGCAGCATTGACATCTGGGCCTGGCGGCAGGAGGTGGTGGACGGGAAGATCGAGGACGCACGCACGAACTGCTCCATCATCGCCTACAATCAGGCGAACGAGGAGATCGCCCGCTGGAACTTCGAGAACGCCTGGCCGAGCAAGGTGACCGGGCCGGATATGGACGCCAGCGGACAGGACTACATGGTCGAGGAGGTGACGATCGTCCACGAGGGGATGGTGAGGGTGTCGTAAAGCGCACCACCGGGGAGGAGAGAGATGTTGAAACAGGTCAAGGCCGGGGTGCCGGATGATGTGGGCTTCCGCCTCAATCCAGTGGACGCTTACTACCATCTGGACGTGGAGGGCGTGCGGGTGGGGACGTTCTACAGCCTGACCGGGGGGGACATCGAGGTGACGGTCATCGAGCACGACGTCGTCTTTTCGACGGGCGAGGCGTCCACGTTGTTGATCCCCGGCCCGGTGCGCTTCTCCCCCATCACGCTCTCGCGGGGGTTCGGGAACAGCGCGGAGTTGTACAACTGGTTCGCGCTGGCCGCTTCGGGCAACATCGTCCAGGCCCGCAAGAACGGGACGATTACGCTGAACGGTTTCGTCAACGGGGAGTACAAGCCGATCGTGCGCTGGAACCTGACGAACGCCTGGCCGTCGAAGATCTCCGGCTTCCAGTCGAATCAGTTCTCCGGCGCGTCCGTCGCCAAACTCTCCATCACCATCGTGACCGAGATGATCGAGCGGGAGGACGGTGACTTATGAGTTTACAGACCGAGTTCGAGTTCACTCTGCCCCTGGGGTACGTGGACCGAGAGGGGAACGTTCACCGGCACGGGACGATGCGGCTGGCGACGGCCCTGGACGAGATCACGCCGTTGAACGATATGCGGGTGCAGGCGAACGAGGCGTATCTGGTGATCGTGCTGCTGGCGCGGGTGATCACCAGTTTGGGCACGCTGCCGCAGGTCAACACCAGCGTGATCGAAAACCTCTTCGCCGCCGACCTGGCATATCTCCAGGAGTTCTACCGCCAGATCAACGAGACCGGCAAGACGACCCGTCCGGTCACGTGCCCGCACTGCAACAACGTGTTCGAGGTGGATTTGGCGCACCTGGGGGGGGAATAATCGGCTACCCCCTCGACCGGCTGTACGAGGAGGTAGCCTATCTTGCCTACCATTTCCACTGGCCGCTGGAGGAGATTCTCTCGTTGGAGCACCGCCAGCGGCGATTGTGGGTGCGAGAGGTCGCCAAAATCAACCGGAGACTGGCGCAGGGTGGGTGATGTGCGCCTGAGTGACCCTCCCGCAGGTGTGGAGAGCGCGACCTGCGGGAGGGTCGGCTGAGGAGGAGTGATGGCGGCGCCGAAGAAGACGGTCACGACGGGTGAGGACGAGGTCGAAAGCCCCCTGTACGCCGACGAGGAGATAGACCGGGAGGCGTTGGCGGAGGAGGTGTACGCCCTGCTCCGGGAATATCTGCTGATGGAGCGGGAACGGGGGGGCGACCTCCGAATCTGGGGAGGGATGTGAGATGGGGTTGATTCAGGATGTTCCGGGGACGCCCAAGCCGACGGCGACGCGGGCCGCCGACCCCGGCCTCAAGGGTCAGTTGATGGCCGCCGGAATGCAGACGGGGGGGATGATCGCCACGGCGTTGGGGTGGCGTTTCGACCCGGCCCCGGCCTATCTGTTCTACGTGGAACTTTCCGGGGTCGTCGTCGCCCTCTTCACCGAGTGCAGCGGCCTTTCGGTGACGCGGGAGGTAGAAGAGGTGGTGGAGGGCGGGGTCAACAACTACACCCACAAACTGCCGGGCCGCGTCCGCTTTTCCAACATCACGCTGAAGCGGGGGCTCAGTCTCTCGCGGGCGTTGTGGGATTGGTTCCAGGAGGGGCGGTACGATTTCCACGCCAAGCGGATCAACTTCTCCATCTTTCAGGGTGCGCCGGGGTACAATCTGGCCTCGATCGCCGGGCTGGGGTCGGAGGTGGGGAAGGTGAAGCACTGGGACGTGGAGGACGCCTATCCGGTGCGGTGGGAGATTTCTGCGCTCAACACCTCCTCCCGCGAGGTGGTGATCGAGACGTTGGAGGTCGCCCATCACGGGCTGTCGCTGAGTTACGAGGCCGGGACGCCGTTCAGCATCCTCAGCACGGTGATGGGGATGTTGTGAGTGATTCGAGGGCGTCCAGGCGTGAGGTGAGTTTGGGCGATGGGCGACGAGACGGGGTACATTCAGCGGTCGGTCGCTGCGTTGCGGGAGCGGACGCGGGGGCTGCTCTCCCCCTGGGCGCGTCGGCGGTTGACGGGGCGGGGTGAGGCCGGGCTGTCGGATACGCCGCTCACCGTTGGCAGGACGCGGTCGCTGGTGGCCCGGTTGCGGAAGACGGCGGAACGGACGAAGGTCTGGCAGCCGGAACTGGGCTCGCTGACGCCCACACGGACGCGGGAGTTCGGCGCGGCGGTGGTCTCCCGGCTGCGGATGGAGAGACTGGTCGCCATCGCGCCCCAGGCCCGCCCGCAGCCGCTCGACTGGGGGGAGGAGTTGGACCTGGCGCTCCCCGGTGCGCCCGGAGGTGAGCATGCCGCCGAAAGGTCGTGGATGCCGGGGACGCTCACCGTCGGGCAGCGTATCGAGCCGCTCACGGCCGCCCCGACGAGTCCCCGGCGGCCGACTCCGCGCTCCCCGCGCCCATCGGCGGCGGCGCGGACGGGCCGTCGGTCGCGCCCGCGCCCGTTGCCGCCCCGCGCCCGGCTGTACAGCCGCGTGGAGGAGGTGCCGTCGCCGGAGGCGGTCGTTGAGGAGCCCGCCGGGGCGGTCGAGGAGGCGGGAGAGGAGGCGGCCCCGTCCCCATCCACGCCGCCGGTGGGGGCGACTGGGAAGGCGACCCTCAGGGTCGCATCCCCGGAAGCCATCCCGCCGGTAGATGCGACCCGGAGGGTCGCCCTCCCAGAGGCCGCCCCGTCGGTGTCGGTGGGGACGACACCACCC
>JALWUZ010000642.1 GCA_027079895.1 Anaerolineae bacterium | reverse complement strand
CCGCATGCCGAGCCCCGACCAGGTGCGGGGCTGGGTGGAGCATGCCAAATCGCTCCCGCGCGTGATCGAGTATTGAGATGGCGTTGCAGATCGGCATCGTCGGGCTGCCCAATGTCGGCAAGTCCAGCCTGCTCAACGCCCTGGCCGAGGCCGGCGCCGCCGTTGCCGCTTACCCGTTCACGACCATCGAGCCGAACCGCGGGGTGGTGCCGGTGCCGGACCCGCGCCTGGACGCCCTGGCCGCGAGCGTCCGGCCGGAGCCGGTGACGCCGGCGACGGTCGAGTTCGTGGACATCGCCGGGCTGGTGCGGGGGGCGCATCGCGGGGAGGGGCTGGGCAATCAGTTCCTGGGGCACATCCGCCCTGTGGACGCCGTCGCCATCGTCTGCCGCTGCTTCACCGACCCCGACGTGGCCCACGTCGAGGGGGAGGTGGACCCCCGCCGTGACCTGGAAGTGCTCGACCTGGAACTGATCCTGGCCGACCTGGAGGTAGTCGAGCGGAGGCTGGAAAAAGTGCGTTCGGCGGCGAAGGCCCGCCCCCGCGACTACGCCGCCGAAATCGGGCGGCTGGAGGAGTTGCGCGACCGGCTGCAAAGCGGCGAGCGGGCTTCTGCCTGGGCGGCTCAGGGGGAGAAAGAGGCCGCCCTGGCCCGTGAGATGTCGTTGCTCACGGCCAAGCGGCGGCTCTACGTCGCCAACGTCGGCGAGGAGGCCCTGCCCGACGGCGGCCCGTTGGCCGCCGAGGTCGTTGCCGTAGCGGAGGAGGAGGGGGTGCCGGCCGTCGTCCTCTGCGCCCAGTTGGAGGCCGACCTGAGCGAGTGGCCGCCCGACGAGGCCGCCGCTTACCGGGCGGACGTGGGGGTCTCCCGCTCCGGCTTGGAGGCGTTGGCGCAGGCCGGGTACGCGGTGCTGGACTTGATCACCTTCTTCACCATCACCGGCGGGCGCGAGGTGCGGGCCTGGGCGATTCCCCGCGGCACCCGCGCTCCCCAGGCGGCGGGGAAGGTTCACAGCCAGATGGAAAAAGGCTTCATCCGCGCCGAGGTGGTCGCCTGCGAGCAACTGCTGGCGGCCAGCAGTTGGCACGCGGCACGGGAACAGGGCCTCCTGCGCATCGAGGGGCGGGATTACGAGGTGCAGGACGGGGACGTGTGCCTGTTCCGCTTCTCGCCATAAGAAAAAACCCTCCCGCCGGCGCCACCGGCGGGAGGGTGAGAGACTCAGTGGACGATTCGGCTCTGGGCCACCACCGAGTTGGGCAGGAGCACCTTCCCCTGCTCCGTCTCGATGACGGTGAGCGTGGGGCCGACCTCCACGACCTTCCCCGTGTCCTCCCCGATCGTCACCTCAGCGCCGGGTTCGAGGCGGGCCGAAAGCACCCATCCGGCCAGCAGGTCGCCGGCCAGCGCACGCCCTCCCAGCCCGAAGGCCAATGCCAGAATCGCCGCCAGCGAGCCGAAGATGGCGGTGTAGAGCGTCTCCGAGAGGGTGATGGCGATCCCCAGTTGATTCAGACCGGTCATGGCGGTGATGATGACGAACAGCCAGTAGACGCCGCCGGCGATCAAATCCGCGTTCCCCTCGCTGGTCCCCGCTGAAATGACCGTCCCCCGCACGATGTCCCGGATGAATCCGGCCAACGCCAGCCCGACGATGAAGATAATCACCGCGACGGCGACGTTAGGCAGGTAGGCCAGGATTTGGTTCAGGAACTGGGAGACCTGCGGCCAGCCCAGCGTGTTGGCGGCGGCCACCAGGAAGACCAGGATGATGAACCACTTGACCAACACCGCCAGCGCACTGGACGGATCCATAAAAATCTGGGCCCGTTCGAGGAACTGGTCCAGCCCGGCACGTTTGCTCAGGTCATTGAAGTGCAGTGAGCGCAGCAGCCGGGCCAGCCCTTTGGCAATCACCACGGCCACTATCCAGCCGATGATGATAATGATGATGGCCGCGAAGAGGGCCGGCAGGGCCACCAGAAACCCGCGCACGATGTCCCCAAAAGCCATTGCAATCGCGTTCAAAATTTGACCGAAGAACCCCATTGTGTCACCTCCTGTTGATAGTTTTCCGCTCCGCATTTCGGAGTGAGGGAAGTCTACCCTATCTGCCCCTCCTGTCAAGTCACGCTGGTTCGCCCGCGCCAATAGCAACGCTCGCTCCCACGCTCCGGCGTGGGAGCGGATGTCTACCCATCGCCCTCTCGCGCTGGCCGCGAGTTGCGTTCTGCCCTTCGACTGCTATAATTCGGCCATCACACAACCGGGGAGGGACATGGACGCCGCACAGAAGCCACCGGAAGTCATCTCCGTCCGTCACCTGTGGGTGCGCTACGACAGTACGACGGTGCTGGAAGACGTCAATCTCTCCGTCCGCGAACGGGACTTCGTCGGGCTGATTGGCCCCAACGGCGGCGGGAAGACGACGTTGCTCAAAGTGTTGGTCGGGCTCGTCCGCCCGTACCGGGGGGAGGTGCGGGTTATGGGGCTGGATGTCCGCGCGGGGCGGAGGTACATCGGCTACGTCCCCCAGTCCACCGAGTTCGACCACGACTTCCCCATCAGCGTGTGGGACGTGGCCCGGATGGGACGGCTGGGCAAGCGGCCTCTGTTCCGGCGGTACACGGCCCAGGACAACGCCATCGTGGAGCGGGCCCTGCGTCAGGTGCAGATGTGGCCTCTGCGCGACCGTCCCATCGGCAAACTGTCGGGCGGGCAGCGGCAGCGGGTCTACATCGCCCGCGCATTGGCGACGGAGCCCCGCATCTTGCTGCTGGACGAGCCGATGGCCGGCATTGACCCTCAGGTGCGCACCGAATTGTACGAATTGCTGCGCCGCCTGAACGAGGAGATCACCATCGTCATCGTCACCCACGACATGACCGCCATCTCCGCCCACGTGAAGACCGTCGGCTGCCTCAATCGGCGGCTGTTCTACCACGAGGAAAAGCAGGTCACGGCGGATATGTTGGAACAGGCTTATCAGTGTCCGATTGACCTCATCGCCCACGGCGTGCCCCATCGGGTCTTCGCCGAACACGTTGTGGAGGTGCCGGAATGATAGACGCGCTCCAATTCGACTTCATGCGCAACGCCCTGTTGGCCGGAGTGCTGGTCAGCGTCGCCTGCGGCATCATCGGGTCGCTGGTCGTCGTCAAGCGGATTGTCTTCGTCAGCGGGGGCATCGCTCACGCGGCCTACGGCGGCATCGGCCTGGGGTACTTCCTGCACATCAACCCGGTGCTGGGCGCGGTCGGCTTCAGCATCGCGGCGGCGTTGGGGATGGGGGCCGTCCAGCGGCGCACCCGTCAGCGGGCGGACACCATCATCGGCGTGCTGTGGGCCATCGGGATGGCGATCGGCATCATCTTCGTGGACCTGACCGCCGGTTACAAGGCCGACCTGATGAGTTACCTCTTCGGCAGCATCTTGACCGTCCCCACCGGCGACCTGCTGATTATGCTGGTACTCGACCTGCTCATCATCGGCCTGGTGACCCTGTTCTACAAGGAACTCCTGGCGGTCTCCTTCGACGAGACTTTCGCCGCCGTCGAGAACGTGCCGGTGGATTTGATCTACATGCTCCTGATGTGCATGGTCGCCTTCACCGTCGTGATGATGATGCGGGTGGTGGGGCTGATAATGGTGATCGCTATGCTGACGATTCCGGCGGCCATCGGGGAGCAGATCGTCCAGGATTTGAGGAAGATGATGGTCGCAGCGATCGTCCTGGGGATGGTGTTCACCACGATTGGGCTGTGGCTGTCCTACTTCCTGAACCTGACCTCCGGGGCGACCATCATCCTGGTGGCCGGGACGGCCTACCTGCTCAGTCTGCCGTTCGCGGCGGCGCGGAGAGCAGGTAACTGACCGCCGGGGCCGCCATCCCCAGCAGCCCGGCCCCGATGAGCGGGTCGAAGGGTGGGGGGGTGAGGCGCGGGTATATGGGCGTCGGGGCCTTTTTCGGCTATCTCTGATAGAAGGTCAGTTTCGACATGTCGGAGCAGCATCTTCTCTTCTTCGCCGTCGGGATGCT
>JALWUZ010000641.1 GCA_027079895.1 Anaerolineae bacterium | reverse complement strand
TTGCAGCAGAGCGGGGCGTTGCAGCAGAGCGGGTGCTCGAGGCTCGTCACCCACCTTCTCCTGGGCACCGAGGGGAGCGAGCAGGCCGACCAGGGCGAGGCAGACGGGGATCACGCTGCGCACAGACATGGCCCCAGCATCGGTCCGGATCGCTTCAGGCTCAAGGGGTCCAGGGGGGAGGAAGCAGTCTGCGGCGCCCATCCCGGGAGCGAGAGATCCCTCCCGAGGCGTCGGGCCGGCTCCAATCCCGGTCCCAGAGGCGACAGGTGACCTCCTTGTGGCGCTGGTCGAGTCCCTCGCAGTAGTTGGTGTACTCACAGCGGCGCACCTCGCAACCGCGTCCCAGCTCCATCTTGCGCCACCAATCCGGGTCGGCCAGGCTCTGGCGCGCCGCCGCGACCAGATCGCAGTCACCCCGCTCCAACGCCTTCTCGGCCAGGGCGAAGCTGCCGATACCCCCCGCGGCGACGATGGGCGTGCGCCGGCCGTCCCCACGCACCGCGCGGCGGATGCTGCTTGCCAAGGGCAGGTTGCGACCGAAGGGACCGGGGGCTGCGATGCGCACGGTCGGCATGCACTCGTGTCCGCTGGGACCCGTATAGGGATAGGCCGCTTCACCGACCCGCGGCCGGCGAGCATCCTCGAACTTGCCCCCCTTGGAGATCGATAGAAAGTCCATGCCCGCGGCGGCCAGGGCCCGAGCGTAGGCGACGGCATCCTCGATTCTGCTGCCCCCTTCGATGACCTCGTCACCCAGGAGGCGACAACCCACCGTGTAGTCGTGACCGACCCGTTCGCGCACGGCGGCGTATACCTCGAGCGGAAGTCGCAGTCGTCCTTCCAAACTGCCTCCATAGCCGTCCTCCCGCGTGTTGGTGCGCGAGAGAAACGAGGCCATGGTGTAGGCGTGGGCGTAGTGCAACTCGACGCCGTCGAATCCAGCTCGCCGGGCGCGGTCCGCGGCATCGGCGAAGAGGGGGGGAAGGATGCGGGGGAGCTCCGCGATGTGGGGCAGGTG
>JALWUZ010000640.1 GCA_027079895.1 Anaerolineae bacterium | reverse complement strand
TCTCCGCCCCGGACGACCAGGGCGGAGAAATCGGCGCCGGCATTGCTCCGGGCCAGGACATCCAGCGCGTCCTCCACCGTCGGCTGGGCCAACGCCCGCGCGATGTCGCCATCGTCCACTGGCGCGGACGAGGCCAGGAGAAGCGCGTCGTCCTCCGCGAGGAAGGCGTGGTACAGCCGCACGTCGGCTACCTGACCGGTTCCCAGGGGAAGCGGCGGGGCGTCCACAGTGAGCCGCACCAGGTCGCCGTCGTGGAGGTGGTAAGCCTCGACGGGGCCCGCCCGCACGACGAGCAAATCCTCACCGTGGGCGACGGCGCAGACGAGCCCGCCGGTGCAACGGTCGTCCGGCGCGGTCAGATTGGCCTGGAACAGGTGGCGGTTGGCGGCGGACACGGCCCGGCGCAGCGCGGCGGTGATGCTGCCCGACGACTCCCAGTAAGCCTGGGTCACGATGGTGCGCAATTGGCGGGAGAGGGAGCGGGCCGTCGGGCCGTCCAGGTGAATCAGGACGAAGAGGTGATCGCCCCGGCGGACGCGGGCCGCTCGCGCCGGAGCGGTCTCCAGCGCGGTGCCGGGCGCGGTGTCGCCCTGGCGGTCGCCGTCCACGAGACACAGGCTGCCGCCGGTTGGCGTGTCCCAGAGCGGGGTGGGATGCGAGGTCACAGCGCGAGCATTCATCTCGACTTCAGTACAGGAACTGTTCGGCTACGGGATAGCCCCACATCAGGGTGACGACGGCTCCGATGACGAGGAACGGGCCGTAAGGGATATAGTCTCGCAGCGTGCGTCGGCGGGTGACGATGAGGAGGAGGCTGATGACCGCGCCGCTGATGATCGTCCACAGCAGGGCCTCGATGACCAGGGGGAAGCCGGTGATGAGCCCGACGAAAGTCGCCAGCGTGATGTCCCCCTGACCCAACGCGCCGCTGCCGAAGAGGGCGTGTCCCGCCAGGTGAGCGACGAAAAACAGGACGAAGCCAATGAGTCCTCCCAGCCAGCCGCTCCACCAAGTCATT
>JALWUZ010000639.1 GCA_027079895.1 Anaerolineae bacterium | reverse complement strand
GTCTGCGGGAGTACGGCGTGACCTCCCCCCTCGCCCGCAGCGGGCGGGAGAGCGACAACTTCGCCCTGGGAGTGCGGGAGCCGGCCGGCGTCCTCTTCCAGACGGAGGAGCGGCTGGGGTGGCTGCTGTGCGACGGGCGGCACGAGATGAGCATCGGCGCCGACGTGGCCGACGTGGCCCGTCTGCTGCGTCTGTTCGAGTCACTGGGAGTGCTCGGCGGGGCGGTGCGGGAGGCGGTCTTCCTCGACGGCGGCTCCGCGCTGAAACTCTACGGCGTCGAGAGCGGCGGCGGGGAGGTGGTGCTGCACCTGCTGAATCGCGTCGCCGCCGGGGAGCGGAACGGCCCCGGCGTGGACGAGGAGGGGTTGAATCTGTACAGTGTGCTGCGGGTAGGGGTTGTCCCCTGAAGGCTCGCTCATCGCAGGAGGAAAACGTATGCGCGTTCGTCAATTGCTCACCCGCCATCCGGCCAATCCGATCCTGCGGCCCGACCCGGCCGCGGATTGGGAGTGCTACAACGTCTTCAACCCGGCCGTCATCCATCACGGCGGACTGTTTCACATGCTCTACCGCGCCCAGGGGCTGGACTGGGTCAGCCGGCTGGGGTACGCCGTCAGCGAGGACGGCGTCCACTGGAACCGCCTGCGCCGACCGGTCTTCACGCCGCGCGGCCCCGCCGAGGCGCGGGGAGTCGAGGATCCGCGTCTGGTGCGCATCGGCGACACGTTCTACATGACCTACACCGGCTACGGCAGCGGCCCGCCCGGCTCGCTCTCCATCAGCCCGCTGTTCGCCCGCAGCCGGAACCTCATCACCTGGGAGCGCATCGGCCCGCTCGTGCGCGGCGAGGATAACAAGGATCACGTCCTCTTCCCGCGCCGGATTGGGGGCCGCTTCGTCGCCCTGCACCGCCGCCGCCCGCAGGTCTGGCTGGCGTGGAGCGACGACCTGCTCACCTGGCGGGAGGAGGAGATGTCCCCGCTCTTCGGCCCGCGCCCGGAGAACCCCTGGGAGAGCCACAAGGTGGGAGCCAACGGCCCGCCCATCGAGACGGAGGAGGGCTGGCTGATGCTCTATCACGGCACCGACGAGTCGAACGTCTACCGCTTCGGGGTCTGCCTGCTCGCGCTGGACGACCCGCGCCGGGTGGTGCGCCGTCCCCGCGAGCCGATTTTCGCGCCGCAGGAGATGTGGGAGGTGCGCGGCGACGTGCCCAACGTCGTCTTCTCCTGCGCCAATCCGGTGGTGGACGGGGTGGTCTACGTCTACTACGGCGGCGGCGACCACGTCATCGGCCTGGCGACGGCGCGGTTGGACGATCTGCTGACCTTCGCGTTGGGTGGGTGACGATGAGTCCCGCAGAGCGCATCAGGGAACATCTGGCTTTTCTCTACGGGCCGGAGCGGGCGGCGGAGGTGTACGCTCGCCTGGACGCGCTTCTGGCCGCCTTCCGCGCCCGCTGCCCGCGCCCCGCCGCCGACGGGCGGCTCACCGAGCGGGATGTGGTGCTCATCACCTACGGAGACCAGGTGCAGGAGCCGGGCCGTCCCCCGCTGCGGACGCTGGCCGAGGTGTTGGAGAAGTACGTCGCCGGCACGGTGAGCACGGTTCACCTGCTCCCCTTCTTCCCCTACTCCTCCGACGATGGCTTTTCCGTCACCGATTACACCGCCGTCTCCCCGGCCCTGGGCGATTGGGAGGACATCGCCCGCCTGGGCCGCCGTTTCCGCCTGATGTTAGACGCCGTCATCAACCACATCTCCGCCCAGAGCGCGTGGTTCCAGGGGTTTCTGCGCGGGGAGCCGGAGTACCGCGATTTCTTCATCACGGTTGAGGATGGGGACGACGCCGACCTCTCCAAGGTGGTGCGCCCCCGCGCCCTGCCGCTCCTCACCCGCTTCGGCGACCGCCTGGTCTGGACGACTTTCAGCGCGGATCAGGTGGACCTCAACTACGCCAACCCAGAGGTTCTGCTGCGGGTGATCGAGGTGCTGCTGTACTACGTCGAGCGGGGGGCGGGGATCATCCGGCTGGACGCGATCGCCTACCTGTGGAAGCGGCCCGGCACCACCTGCATCCACCTGGAGGAGACGCACCGGGTGGTCAAACTGTTCCGCGCCGTCCTGGACGCCGTCGCCCCGCAGGTGCTGCTCATCACCGAGACGAACGTCCCCCACGCGGAGAACGTCTCCTATTTCGGCGATGGGACGGACGAGGCGCAGATGGTCTACCAGTTCCCGCTGCCGCCGCTGGTGCTGTACTCCATCCTCAGCGGGGACGGGTCGCATCTGAGCGCGTGGGCCGCCGGACTGCGTACCCCTTCGGCGAGCACTACCTTCTTCAACTTCCTCGCCTCTCACGACGGCATCGGGCTGCGTCCGGTGGAAGGCATCCTCAGCCCCGCCGAGGTGCAGATGTTGGTCGAGCGCACGCTGGCGCACGGCGGGTACGTCTCCTACAAGGACAATCCCGGCGGCCCCCCCACCGTCTACGAGTTGAACATCTCCTACTTCGACGCCCTCTCCGACCCCCAGGGGGGCGAGCCGGTGGAGGTGCAGGTGCGCCGTTTCCTGCTCTCCCAGGCCATCATGCTCAGCCTGGCAGGGGTGCCAGGGATTTACATCCATAGCCTGTTCGGCTCGCGCAGTTGGCGGGAGGGGGTGGAGGTGCTGGGGCACAATCGGGCCATCAACCGGCAGAAGTTCCGCCGCGCCGCGCTGGAGCAGGCGTTGAGCGCCCCGTCCACGCTGCGGTACCGGGTCTTCCACGCCTACCGGCGGCTGATTCGGGCCCGCGTCTCCCGACGGGCCTTCCATCCCCAGGGGGCGCAGGAGGTGGTGGACGGGGGGCCGGGCCTCTTCGCGCTGTGGCGGACGTCGCCCCAGGGGGATGAGCGGGTGCTCTGCCTCCACAACCTCACCGGCGAGCGGCAGGTCTTCCGGGGACGGGCGGAGGGCGCGGTGCTGCGGGACATCATCACCGGACGGGCCTACCCGGTGGGGCCGGGCGGCGACTTGACGGTGACGCTGGCCCCCTACCAGGCGGTGTGGCTGGTCGGCGACGGGGACTGAGGGCGCGTTCAGGGGGTGGTCGCGCTGACGATGGCCCAGAAAGGTTGCGGCGTGGAGCCGTCGTCCACCAGGGCTGCCACGTACAGGCGGAAGCGACCGTCCGGCAGGATGATCGCCCAGGGGTCGTTCAGCGACCAGACGGTGAACTCGGTGAAATCGTCGGCGCGGAGGCGGCGGCCGGGGTCTTGGGTCCAGGTGTGGCCGTCCGGCGAGGTGAAACTGTGGATGTCGCAGCAGGCGCGTTGGCCGGGGATGGGCACTTGATGCTGTACCATCGTGAAGAGCCGCGCCCCGCCGTCGGGCAGGACGACGAACTTCGGGTCAACGTGCCGCTCCAGGCCGTCCTTGTCCTGGTCGCCCAGGGGGTCGTCGGCGTAGAGGGTGAAGGTGTCGCCGCCGTCGGTGGAGAGCGCACTGCGGATGTAGTGATTGGGCTTGGCCATCGCGCCGATGTACAGGAAGAAGACCTCCCCCGCCGGGTTGACGTAGAAGTCGCGGACGCCGATTGGCAGGTGGTCGGAGGGGGCGGCGTAGCGGACGCCGTCGTCCGGGGTGAAGTGGAGCCCGTCCGTCCCGCTGCGGCTGGTCAGGATGCCCTTTTCCGCGTCCATATCGTAGAGCCGCCACGTCCCGTCGGGGAGGCGGGTGGCGAAGGGGTTGGTGGCCGGCACGTCGTCGGGGTTCAGTCCCGACGCGGTGAAGTTCAGGCCGTCTTCGGAACGGGCGACGGCGTTGCTGTGAGGGTCGTTCGGCAGGACGGCGCGGTTGTTGTAGAAGAGGTAGAGTGCGCCATCGTTTCCGATGACCGGGGCCGGTTGGCCCGCCATTTTGATGCGGAGGCCCGGGTCGGGGATGAAGGTCAGTTCCGTCGAGCGGGTGGCGGTGGGCGCGGGCGGCGGGCCGGATGCGCAGCCGCCCCCGATGAGGGCGAGGGTCAGCAGCGCGAGCAGGACGAGGGCGGTTCTTTTCATCGGTGGGCTC
>JALWUZ010000638.1 GCA_027079895.1 Anaerolineae bacterium | reverse complement strand
CAGTTCGCTCGATGAGGTGGACTCCCGGCGCGTCGAGACAGTGGTCTATCGGGACAATCTCTTCTTCGACCAGTATTTCCTGGACGAGTTCATCAGCAAGGCCCGCAAACTGGGCAAAGCCTGTCAGGTCGCCTTCGCGCTGGACGACCCGTCCATCACCGCCCACGCCATCTACCTGCAAAAAGGCATTCGCCGGGTGGGGGACGTGTACGTCGCCGATATGTGGTACTTCCCCTACGGCATCGAACAGAACGTGCGCCCGCTGGTGATTGACACCGGCGCCCACGAGATGGGATACTACCACGTGCCGACCCACATGTCCGACGAGATGGGCGACCTGGTGTACCAGGTGCCGACCAGGGCCTTCTGCTCCATCGAGCACTGGGTCCACACCATCACTGCCAACGTCATCTTCGGCGTCTTCGCCAACGCCGCCCGGCTGGACAACGAGATCGAGCACAGCGTGAAGAAGAACCTGAAAATGCTCTGGCGGGGGCTGTTGGAACGGCGGCAAGTGCTCTCGGCGTCGGAGGCGGTGCATATCGGGCGCAATTGCAGCATTGACCCCTCCGTCATCCTGCGCGGGCCCACCTACATCGGCGACAACGTCAACATCGGGCCCGGCGCGGTGATTGACGTCTCCGTCATCGGCGACAACGTCAGCATCGGCACCGGCTGTCAAATCCAGTTGAGCGTGGTCTCCGACCGCTGCTTCCTCCCCTTCCGTGCCTCGCTGTTCATGACGACGATGATGGAGGACTCGATGGTGGCCCAGAACACCTGCTTGCAGTTCTGTAGCGTGGGACGGGACACCTTCATCGGCGCGGGCAACACCTTCACCGACTTCAACCTGGTGCCCAAGCCCATCCGCGCCGTCAACGGGGAGGAACTGGGGGAGACCGGCATGCCGGTGCTGGGCGGCTGCGTGGGGAACAACTGCTTCATCGGCTCCGGGATGGTCGTCTATCCGGCGCGGGCCATCGAGTCCGACGTGGTGCTGTTCGCCACCGCCGAACGTCGG
>JALWUZ010000637.1 GCA_027079895.1 Anaerolineae bacterium | reverse complement strand
CGCCTAGAGAAGCCCCCCTTTGCCCCCCGCCAAATGGCGCATTGGCAAGCCGGCCAGATACCGCTGGCAGCCCGACGCTTCCTCCCCTATAATTGGCGATGATGACTACAGGAAGGGGGTAGAGATGTCCGAACGGAAGATCGCGCTGCCGGTGCAGGGGATGACCTGCGCCTCCTGCGTGGCGCACGTCGAAAAGGCCCTGAAGAAAGTGGAGGGCGTCGAGGAAGTCCACGTCAACCTGGCGACCGAGAAGGCCGTCCTGGCGTTCCACCCCGGCGCGGCGACGGTGAGCGAGATGGTGGAGGCGGTGAAGGAGACCGGCTACGAGATTCCCACCGAGACGCTCACGCTCCCCATCGGCGGGATGACCTGCGCCTCCTGCGTCGCCCACGTGGAGAAGGCCCTGAGCAAGGTGACGGGAGTGGTGGAGGCCAACGTCAACCTGGCGACCGAAAGGGCCACCGTCACCTTCGTCCCCGGCGTGGCCGGGCTGGACGACTTCAAGCGGGCGGTGGCCGAGGCGGGGTACGAGGTGCTCGAAACGCCCGCCGAGCAAGCCGTCGAAGCCGAGGCGGAGGACGAGACGGAGCGCAAGATGCGTCAGGCCCGCTTTCGGATGCAGGTCGCCTGGCTCTTCACCGGCCCCATCACCCTCTGGATGCTGGCCGAAATGCTCTTCGGGATTGTGTGGCCCAACGAGACCGTCTTCAACCTGGGGATGATCGTCCTGGCCCTGCCGGTCCTCTTCTGGGTCGGACGGCGCACTTACCGCAGTGGCTTGGTGGCCGTGCTCCACGGCTACGCCAACATGGACACGCTCATCACGCTCGGCACGGGGGCGTCGTTCCTCACCGGCCCGGCCTCCTTCTTCTTCCCGGTCGCCAACTACGCCGGCGTCTCGGCGATGATTATGGCCTTCCACCTCACCGGGCGGTACGTGGAGGAGACGGCCAAAGGGCGGGCCTCGCAGGCGATCCGCAAACTGTTGGAACTGGGGGCCAAGACCGCCCGCGTGGTGCGGGACGGGCAAGAGGTGGAGGTGCCCATCGAGCAGGTGCAGGTGGGCGACCTGATGGTCGTCCGCCCCGGCGAGAAAATCCCCACCGACGGGGTCGTCGTCAAGGGAGAGAGCGCGGTGGACGAGTCAATGGCGACCGGCGAGTCCATGCCGGTCAACAAGCGGCCCGGCGACGAGGTGATCGGGGCTACGGTCAACCAGGAGGGGCTGCTCACGGTGCAGGCCACCCGCGTAGGGCGGGACACGTTCCTGGCCCAGGTGATCAAACTGGTGGACGAGGCCCAGGGCTCCAAAGTGCCGATTCAGGAGTTCGCCGACCGGGTGACGGGAGTCTTCGTGCCGGTGGTGATCTCCATCGCCATACTGACCGTGCTGGCCTGGTTGCTCTTCCCCGACGCGATGCGCGTCCTGGTGCAGGCGGGCGACTTCCTCCCCTGGGTCAACCCCGACCTGGGGGGCGTCACCCTGGCGATCGTCTCGATGGTCGCGGTGCTGGTCATCGCCTGCCCGTGTGCGCTGGGATTGGCGACCCCCACGGCGTTGATGGTCGGCAGCGGGATGGGGGCCGAGCACGGCATACTCATCCGCTCCGGCGAGGCGATTCAGACCCTGAAGGACGTGCGGGTGGTCATCTTCGACAAGACGGGGACGATCACCAAAGGGAGGCCGGAGGTCACGGATGTCGTCGCTGACGGTCCGGTGCGGGGCAAGACCGTGCTCTACTGGGCGGCGGCGGTGGAGCGCGGCTCCGAACATCCCCTGGGACGGGCCATCGTCGAGCGGGCGGAGGAAGAGGGGCTGACCCTGCCGGAGCCGGAGGACTGGCAGGCGATTCGAGGCAAGGGGGTGGCGGCGACGGTGGACGGCCAGCGGGTGCTGGTCGGCTCCCGGCGGCTGATGGAGGAGCACGGCGTCCCGCCCGCCCCGCTGGAGGAGACGATGTCGCGGCTGGAGGATGAGGCCAAGACGGCGATGTTGGTGGCGGTGGGCGGAGAACTGGCCGGCGTCATCGCCGTGGCGGACACCCTCAAGGAGGACTCGACCGCCGCCATTCGGGAACTGCACCGGATGGGCCTGGAGACGGCGATGATCACCGGCGACAATCAGCGCACCGCCGCGGCCATCGCCCGCCGGGTGGGGATTGACCACGTGCTGGCCGAGGTCTTGCCCGACGGCAAGGTGGCGGAGGTGCGCAAGATGCAGGAGCGGTTCGGCCTGGTCGCCTTCGTGGGCGACGGCATCAACGACGCCCCGGCGTTGACCCAGGCCAACGTGGGAATCGCCATCGGCACCGGCACCGACATCGCCATCGAAGCCAGCGACGTCACCCTGGTGCGCGGCGAACTGACCGGCGTCGTGGAGGCGATCAACCTGAGCCGGGCCACCTTCCGCAAGATCAAGCAAAACCTGTTCTGGGCCTTTTTCTACAACGTGGTGATGATCCCGCTCGCCATCGTCGGCTGGATGCACCCGGTGCTGGCGGAGATCGCGATGGCGACCTCTTCAATCACCGTAGTGACCAACGCCAACACGCTGCGGCGGGTCGAGATTCGACCGCAGTACGCCCTCGCCAGGTAGCGCGAGTCGCAGGATGTCAAAAAATTTTCGAGGAGGTACAAAATGGTGAAAGATTTAGTTTGTGGGATGATGGTGGACCCGGAGAAGGCCCCGGCCAAGACGGAGTACAAGGGTCAGACCTACTACTTCTGCGCCCCAGGGTGCAAGGTGGCCTTCGAGAAGGATCCGGAGAAGTATCTGGAAGGAACGGGAGAGCCCCACGAGCATCACCACCACATGCATCACGAGCATTAGTCCAACGTGGGGGAGGCCCCCGCCGGCGGATTGTCGGCGGGGGCTGTTTTTTTGACGCCTCATCCCCAACCCGCCAAACGGCGGGGGCGGAAACAGGCCACTCGCCCCTTACTCGGAACGGCCTCATCCTGTACAATGGGGGCAACACAATGAGGGAGGTAAAGAGATGATGATGGGATTCGGGTTGATAGTGCTGCTTCTCTTGGGGGGACTGTTGGTCGCCTTCCTGTTCGGGGGCAGCGGTCTGTTGCGCCGGTTCGTCGGTTCCGGCGTCTTCGGCGCGGGGAGCGAGCGGACACTCCGGCAGGTGCTGGACGAACGTCTCGCTCGCGGAGAGATCGGCCTGGAGGAGTACGAGGCTCTCCGGGCGACGTTGCAGGAGTGAGCGCATCCAGGAGGAGAAACGAATGTTCAAGTATCTCGCAGTCTTGGCGTCAGTTCTGCTGTTAGCAGCCCTGTTGGCGGCCTGTGCGTCTCCTCAGTCGCCGCCGGAGTACGGCACGGCGTGGGGCGGCGGGGCCTTCCAATCCAATGGCGAGCGCATCTACTTCACCGCGACCAGCGAGCGCGGCGGCTCCATCACCTACACCGGCGGGCCGGACATGGGAGGGATGATGATGAGCGGAAGGCTCACCTGCGCTTCCTGCCACGGCCCGACCGCGCAAGGGGGCGAGCACATGATGCACATGGAAGTGATGGACGCCCCGGACATCCGCGGTTCCGCGCTGGCGGGCGAGGAGCACGAAGAGGGAGGGGAGCACGCGGGGGAGTATGACCTGGCGACCTTCCGTCTGGCCGTCGTCGAGGGACAGCACCCCGACGGCGAGTCCCTGGAAAGCGATATGCCCCGCTGGCGCATGAGCGACGAGGATTTGAGCGATCTCTTCGACTACCTGATGAGCCTCCCGTAACCCAACCGCCAGAGCAACGTCCCTACGACCACGGCCCGTACACCCACCGCCCGCCGACCATTGTCGCCATCACCGGAGGGACGTCGCCGTGCAACGAGACGCCGCCCTGCGCGATGATGTCCTGGTCGAGCACGACGAGGTCGGCCAAGCGGCCGGGATGGAGCGTCCCCAGGTCGGCCTCCATCCCGGCGGCGTAGGCCGCGCCCTGGGTATAGGCCCACAGGGCTTGTCGAATGTCCAGCCGCTGCTCCGGCCGCCAGCCGGCCGGGGCGGGGGAGCCGTCGGGGCGGCGGCGGGTGACGGCAGCGTGCAGGCCCAGGAAGGGGTCGAGGCTTTCCACCGGGGAGTCGGAGCCGAAGGCCAGCACCGCGCCGCTCTCCCACAGCATACGCCAGGCGTAGGCATAAGCGCACCGCTCCCCCCAGTACCGCTCGGCCATCGGGTAGTCCTGGGTGGCGTGAATCGGCTGCATCGAGGCGACGACCCCCTGAGCGGCGAAGCGTCCCACCGCCGACGGGCGGAGCAGTTGCACGTGCTCGATGCGGTGACGCAGTCGCGGCGGCCCGTCGAGGGCGGCCAAGATGTCCAGCACCTCCTCAACGGCCCGGTCGCCGATGGCGTGGATGGCGACGGAGAGGTCGTGGGCCGCGGCGCGGGCGGAGATGGTGCGCAGCAGGGCCGGCTCCGTCGCCCAGAGGCCGCGATTCTCCGGCTCCCCGGCATAGGGCTCGAAGAGGGCCGCCGTGCGCGTCCCCAGAGCGCCGTCGGCGAACAGTTTGATACCCCCGATGCGCAGCCAGAGGTCGCCCGCGCCGGAGCGCAGGTCGGCGGCGGAGCCGTCATCCAAAACGGCGGGCGGCAGGTACTTGACCACCCGCAACCCCAGCGCGTCCCGCCCGTGGAGCAGGCGGTAGGCGGCGAAGGCGGGGCCGCCGTCCATATCGTGGATGGCGGTCAGCCCCACCCGCCAGGCTTGGGGGAAAGCGGCCTCCAGCGCGGCGGCGGCCTCCTCCGGCGTCGGGGGCGGGAGCAACCCCTTGACCAAATCCATCGCCCCATCCTCGAAGAGCATGCCGGTCGGACGACCGGCCGCGTCCCGCGCGATGTGGCCGCCGGGCGGGTCGAGGGTCGCGGGGGTGATGCGGGCCCGGCGCAACGCGAGGGAGTTCGCCACCAGCGCGTGACCGCTCTTGGCGATGAGGAGCACCGGATGTTCCGGCGAGACCGGGTCGAGGTCGGCGGCGGTGGGGAAGCGGCGGTCGGGCCACTGCTCCTGGTCCCAGCCGTGGCCGACAATCCAGCGGCCGGGGGCGGTGGTCCGAACCCGCTCGGCGACGCGGGCCGCCATCTCCGCCGACGAGCGCACGTCCCGCAGGTCGAGGCGGCGCAGTCCCAGGGCGTACCAGAAGAAGTGGATGTGGCTGTCGGTCAGGCCGGGGATGACCACGCGCCCGCCCAGGTCGCACACCCGCCCGCTGGGGGCGAGCAGGTCGCGCAGAGATTCCCCCGCGCCGACGGCCAGGACGCGCTCACCGGCGATGGCGAGCGCGTCCTGGGGATGGCTTTCGTAGGCGGAAAGGTAGACCCGCCCGTTGACCAGCAGCAGGTCGGCCTTCATTCGACGGCTACATCCCAGGCCGGGGATTCCAGGCGCACCACGTCGCCGTGGACGTTGACGATCGCCTTGAACTTCGTCATCCACAAGGCGGTGCGGAACTCGTCCACGTCCACGTTGCCCGGCTCCAAAATCTGCTCCAGATTCTCGATGGCGTGCCGGACGGATGCGCGAGTGAAGATGTCCTCCTGCCCCAGAATCTGGAGTACACCCTCGGTGACGATGTCCTGCATCTCCAGGAGACGCTCCTGAATCAGACGGATGATCTGCCGGTCCACGTAGTCCGCCTCGACGTGACGGAGGAAGCCGCGGTCGGGGATGGCGTAGTGGGGGACGCCGCCGACGGTGGTCTCCTGGGCCGGCAGCCCCTCCTCGGTGAAGACCAGTCCGGCGAACAACGCTCTACCCAGCCTGTTGCTCATTTCCCTCCTCCTCCAAAAGCGCGGTCTTGAAGTCGTAGATGCCGTCGCGCAGGGCGAAGAAGGCTCCGCAGGCGGCGCAGGTCAGCCCGTCGGCGGCGGTTGTCAGGGCCGTCGAGCCGCAGACGGGGCAGCGGAAGTAGTCGCCCTCCGGCGCGGCGGGCTTGTCGGCGGGGGCGACGCAGCGCACAAGGACGCTGGGCGTGAGCCGCCACAGGGCCCCCGTCGGCTGCATCAGGCGGTCGAGGGCCACCAGGACGCCGGTCGGGAAGAGCCGTTTGAACAGCCCCAGCCGGAAGTGGGAGACGGTCAGCGTCCGCTCCACCGTCAGGCCGGCCTCGGCCAGACGGGCCTGTATCCAGGCCGGGTGAAAGTCGAAGTTCAACTCCGCGAACTCCACCGGCTCGTGGTCGAATGGCGACCAGTCCTGCCGCCGCAGGAGGTAGCGGGCGATGGATTTCAGGTTGCGCTTGTTGGCGAACTCCAGCACGAAGACTCCGCGCGGTCGCAGGATGCGGCTCACGCCCCGCAGGACCGCCGGAGCGTCGGCGGCGTGGTGGAGGGTGCGGACGATGGTCACGGTGTCGAACAGGCCGGGGACGAACGGCAGGGCGTAGAAGTCACCGACGACGTACCGGTAGCGCGGACGCCCGTCGGGGCCGGAGTCGCCCCACAGTTGCCAGGCCTGCTCCAACTGCGAGAAGGCGTAGTCGAAGAAAACCACCTCGTCGTAGCCGGAGTAGAGAGCGGCCAGCCGCCCGTACCCCGCGCCGATCTCCACCAGACGGCGGCCGGCCGGGGGGAGCAGGCGGCGCAGGGCCACCCGCTCGGCCCGGTCTTCGTACTCCCGCCCCGCCCCCCAGAAGTCGGTGCGGTAGGCGGAGCCCTCGTAGTCGCAGATTGGCCGCTTGGACATGGCTAGAACGGGCCGTCGGGCAGTCTGTCAATCTGCTCCCGCAGCGGCTTGAACACTCCCCGCAGTTGCTGCACCGCCGGGTCGAGCCCCGCTTCGCCCAGTTTGATATGCACCGGGACGGTCATCTGCACCGGCACGGTCTCGCTGACGGGGACGGTCATCTGCACAGGGATGGTCTCGCTGACGGGGATGACCATGCTCAGGTGAACCGGCAAACTGGTGCCAGCAGGGAGCGAGAGGGAGACGTAGCCGTTGATGACGCCCCCGCCCCCCGGCAGGTTGAACTGGGCCGGGAGGTTGAGCGGCACCGGCTGTTGCAGGATGACGTCGGTGTCCTGCTCCAACTCCAACTGGAAATTTATCGGCATCTCCTGGTCGAGAGGCAGGTCAAAGCGGATGGGGATCGGCTCGTTGATCGGGATGGTGGTGTCAATCTCCGCCTCGCCTAAAGAGACGAAAGCGGCGTCGAGGTCGTCCAGCAGCGGCTCGACGAGGCCGGTCTTGAGGACGAAGGCCAGCCGCAGCCCCGGCACTCCCAGAATCAGCAGCGCGACGACGAGAACGAAGTTGACGACGAACGAGAAGACGATAGCGGTCTCACGGAAAGCAGCCCAGAAACTCTTGATGCGCTCCATCGCGTAACCTCCGGTTGGTGATTGGACGTCCCTGTCCCCCCGCAGATTTCCGGCGCGGGGGACAGTTGCAATTATAGGGGATTTGGGGCGGGCCGCAAGTTGACGCCAGGGCACAATGGGATACAATTGTCGGGGATGACGCCGGGAGGGACAGGATGGAACTCAAGCCTCTGCCAATCGGGATTCAGGAATTCGAGAAGATCGTCACCGAAGGCCGCCTGTACGTGGACAAGACGGAGTACATCTACCGTCTGATTACCGGCGGGGTGGTGTACTTTCTCTCGCGCCCCCGACGGTTCGGCAAGAGCCTGCTAGTCTCGACGTTGGAGGCGATCTTCAAGGGACAACGAGATTTGTTCCGGGGGCTGTGGATTCACGGGAGCGATTACGACTGGCGTCCCTACCCCGTCATTCGTATGGATCTCAGCGTCATCCAGGCGGACACGGCGGCGGGGGTGAAGCAGGCTCTCAAGCGGTATGTGGGGGTCATCGCCCGCCAGCACGATGTGACGCTGGCGGAGGGAGAGTACAACGAGCAGTTCGCCGACCTCATCCGCGCCCTGGCGGAGCGGGGGCCCGTCGTCGTCCTCGTGGATGAGTATGACAAGCCAATCATTGACCACCTGGACGACATCGAGGAGGCCAAGCGCATCCGCAAGGTGTTGCAGGGGTTCTACACCATCCTCAAGGGGATGGGTGAGTACCTGCGGTTCGTGTTCCTCACCGGCGTGAGCAAGTTCAGCAAGGTAGGGGTCTTCTCCGGGCTCAATCATCTCCACGACATCACGATGGACAATCGCTACTCGGCCCTGCTCGGCATCACCGGCGCGGAGATGAGGGCCGCTTTCGCCGGGTACATCGAACGGCTGGCGGCGGCGGAGGGCAGCAGCCGCGCGGCGGTGTTGGAGAAGATCGCCTACTGGTACGATGGGTTCTGCTTCTCGCGGCGGTGTGTGTCGGTCTACAACCCCTTTTCGCTCCTCCTGCTGTTCGACACGCTGGAGTTCAGGAGCCATTGGTTCGAGACCGCCACCCCGACGTTCCTCATCAACCTCATCAAACAACGGCGGTACGATGTCCGCAATCTGGAACATCTGACGGTGGACGATCTGGCGTTCAGCAGTTACGACCTGGAGAATCTGCGCATCATCCCGCTGCTGTTCCAGGCGGGGTATCTGACCATCAAGAAGTACGAGCAGGTCAGCGACACGGAGGGGTTGTATCGGCTGTACTACCCCAACTACGAGGTGGAGCGGTCATTCCTGCGCTGTCTGCTCGGCTCGTTTGGACCGGTCGAGGAGGGGGAAGCCGGAGGATACGTCTGGGAACTGGTCACCGCTTTGAGGGAGGCCGATTGGTCTCGTTTCTTCGACATCCTCAAGGTTTTCTTCGCCGGGATACCTTACGACATCCAAATCCCCCGCGAGCGATACTACCAGACGATATTCTACTTGCTCTTCAAGTTGATTGGGCTGCACGTGGAGGCAGAGGTACGGACGAATCGCGGGCGCATAGACGCGGTGGTGGAGACCAGGCAAGGGGTATACATCTTCGAGTTCAAGATGGGCGGCGAGGCAGCGGCCGCGCTAGAGCAGATCCGCGAGCGGGGATACGATGAGCGATACCTCTCCACCGGCAAACCGGTTTACCACGTGGGAGTAAGTTTCAGTCTGGAAGGGCGCGGTATAGTGGATTGGCAAGTCGAGCCGCACGCGCCGACAACTCAAGACCGCAACCAGGGAGGCACTCAGTGACCTTCAAAAAAGACCGGATGTTCTTCCGTTTCGCCCTCTACGGGTTTTTGAAGAACCTCAGACTCTTCGAGCCGTTCATCATCCTGTTCTTCCGGGAAGGAGGGCTCTCGTTCCTGCAAATCGGGCTGCTGTACTCCATCCGTGACCTGGCGACCAACCTCCTCGAAATCCCCACCGGCGTTTACGCCGACGCCTTCGGTCGCCGGAAGTCTATGGTGATGGCTTTCAGTGCCTACATCGCCTCCTTCATCATCTTCTTCCTCTTCCACAACTTCTACCTCTACGCCCTGGCGATGCTCTGTTTCGCGCTGGGGGACGCGCTCCGCTCCGGCACGCACAAGGCCCTGATATTGGAGTACCTCAACCTCAACCAGATGCAACACCTGAAGGTGGAGTATTACGGCAGCACGCGGGCCGCCTCTCAATTCGGCTCCGCGGTGAACTCGCTGCTTGCCGCCGCGCTGGTCTTCTACACGGGGGATTACCGCTTCATTTTCGTCGCCACCATCGTGCCCTACGTGGTGGATCTCTTCAACCTGATGACCTATCCCCGCGAACTGGACGGTCAGTTGGTGGCGATGCGCAAAGGGGCGATAAAACAGCAGGTGGTCACGACCATCAAGACGTTCGCCTCCATCTTCATGGACGGCGAGGCGATGCGGGCCATAATGAACAGCGCGGGCTTTATGGCCTTCTTCAAGGGCACCAAGGAGTACCTCCAGCCAATCCTCAAGACTTTCGCGCTCTCGCTGCCGGTGCTGCTGGCCGCCGACGAGAAGCAGCGGTCGGCGGTCATCATCGGCGGGGTCTATTTCGTGCTCTACCTGCTGACCAGTTACTCGTCGAAGAACGCGGCCCGCTTCAGCAAGCGGTTCGGCGACCTCACCCGTGCCATCAACACGACGTTCCTCATCGGGGCCGGGTTCCTCTTCGTCGCCGGGCTCGCCCTCCAGCGCAACTGGGTCATCCTCTCGATTCTGGTCTTCATCGGGTTCTACGTCCTCCAAAACCTGCGCCGCCCGATGAACGTGGCCTTCATCAGCGACCAGATCTCGAACCGGGTGATGGCCTCCGGGCTCTCGGTCGAGGCGCAGGCCAAGACGGTGATGATGGCGGTTCTGGCGCCTATCGTGGGTGCGCTGGCGGACAGGTTCGGGGTCGCCGTCGCGCTGGCGGCGATGGGCGGTCTGATGCTCCTGCTGACGCCGGTGCTGTGGGTGCGGCAGGCGGAAAGGCAGATTGCGCCCTCCCCCCGATGATGGTACAATAGGCCGCCGGAGGCCGATATGCCGGACGTGATCGTCAGTTGCGTCAACATCCACAAGTCGTTCCTGATGGGCCGCGAGGCGGTGCAGGCCCTGCGCGGCATAGACCTCGATGTGCTGCGCGGCGAGATGGTCTGCCTGATGGGGCCGAGCGGCTCCGGCAAGACGACTTTGCTGAACATCATCGGCGGCCTGGAGGAGCCCAGCCGCGGGCACGTCATCGTGGACGGGGAGAACGTGGTCGCCCTGTCGGAGGACGCCTTGTCGGAGATGCGGCTCACCAAGATGGGGTTCGTGTTCCAGAACTACAACCTCCTGGCGAACTTCACCGCCTGGGAGAACGTCGAGGTGCCGCTGGCACTGGCCGGCGTCGGGCGTCGGGAGCGACGGCGCAAGGTGGAGTACCTCCTGGACTTGGTCGGCCTGGGGGACCGGGCGCAGCATTACCCCTCCGAACTTTCCGGCGGGCAGCAGCAGCGGGTCGCCATCGCCCGCGCCCTGGCGAACGACCCGCCGATTCTCATCGGGGACGAGATCACCGGCGACCTGGATTCGGAGACCGGTTTCGAGGTGATGGAGGTGGTCGCCCGGCTGAACCGCGAGCAGGGGACGACGGTCATCTACGTGACCCACGACCCCCGCATGGCGAAGTTCGCCGAGCGGGTGATTCAACTGCGAGACGGGAAGATTCTGGAGAGCACTTGAGCGATGCGCAGCGGCAGTCTGCGGGATAGTTTCCGGTACGCCGGAGCGGGACTGTGGTACGCCTGGCGCACGCAGCGGAACACCCGCATACATCTGATGGTGGCCGGAGCGGCGGTCGCGCTGGGGGTCTGGCTGGGGCTCGCGGCGACGGAGTGGGCGGTGTTGACGCTCACCATCGGGTTCGTGCTGGTCGGCGAGATGTTGAACACGGTGGCGGAGACGCTCGTTGACCTGGTGAGCCCCGGTTATCACCCTCTGGCGAAGGTGGTCAAGGACGTGGCAGCAGGGGCGGTGTTGCTGACGGCCATCATCGCCGTCGTCGTCGGCCTGCTGATCCTCGGCCCGCCGCTCTGGGGACGATTGACGGTTTACCGGCAACGGTGGTTGCTATCTGTTCGATGAGGAGGCTTAAGAGGTAGATGAGCGCACAGCAAGAAGTGTACCTGACCGCCGAAGGGGTAGAGAAACTGCGGCAGGAGTTGGACTATCTGGTCAACGTCAAACGCCCGGCCCTGGCCGACCGGCTGCACCGGGCGATTCAGCAGGGGGACCTCTCGGAGAACGCGGACTACATCGCCGCCAAAGAGGAGCAGGGCTTTCTGGAAGGCCGTATCCGACAGTTGGAGGTGATGCTGCGGGACGCGGTGCTGATCGAGGAGAACGAGGGCAGCGAGTACGTGGGAATCGGAAGCCGCGTCACCGTCATCGAGGAGGGGAGCGACTACGAGGAGACTTTCCGCATCGTCGGCCCGGCGGAGGCGGACCCGTCCAACGGGAACGTCTCCCACGAGTCGCCACTGGGCCGGGCCCTGTTGCGGCACAAGGTGGGGGAGCGGGTGGTGGTGGACGCTCCCGCCGGGCAGATCGCCTTCCGCATCGTCGCTATCCGTTGACGGGGAGACGGGCGGTCAGTTGTTCCAACTTGATTTTGACCTCCCGCCAGGAGATCTTGGAAAGGCCGAGTTTCTGTCGCAGGGCGTCCGGCTCCATCCCGGCCCGGTAGTCGCGGACGGCGCAAGTCCAGCGCAACATCTCGAAGGAGAGCCCGGCGGACAGTTCGGCCTGGTCTGCTACGTGGCGCAGGACGTACTCCAGGTTGCGGGCGGTGCAGGGAAAGAGCATGTCCCGGATGTCGTACTGCTCCCGATACTCTTCCAGCACCTCCGGCCAGTGGGGGGGAAGTGACAACCTGCGCTCCTTGTGACGCCGGCGGGGGTTGGCGTACCGAATCCAGAGGGACGGCCCGGCGGGGTCGTAGAGGTCGAGATGTTCGAGGGCGATGTGCATGCAC
This sequence comes from Anaerolineae bacterium, assembly GCA_027079895.1. Taxonomy (GTDB): domain Bacteria; phylum Chloroflexota; class Anaerolineae; order B4-G1; family B4-G1; genus JALWUZ01. The sequence goes on along the minus strand of JALWUZ010000637.1, from coordinate 955 downwards.
TCGCCCTTTTTGATTCCGGTGTGGAGCAGGAGCGTCACCAGGAGGTGGGGCCGGGCATCCGGCTTCGCGGCCGCCCGCAGAGCCTCCGTCGCCGCCAGCACCCGCCGGATTTCCGCGTCGGAGAGGACGCGCGGCATAGAGGTCGAGACCGGCTGGTGGACGATGGGGTCGGCGGGGTTGGCGTGGAGGACTTCCGTCTCGGCCAGCCAGCCGAAGAAGACTTTGAGGGTGGTCACGCGGCGGGCGCGGGATTTGGAGGTGCATTCGACGCCCCGCTCGTGGGTCAGCCAGTGGACGAACTGCTCCAGGTCGTGGGTGGAGATGTCGCCGACGGCGACGCCCGGCCCGGTGAACTGGGCCAGGATGTGGAGGTCGTAGAGGAAGGCTTTGACGGTGTGCTCGGAGAAGCCTTTCCGGCGCATGTAGCGCTCGAAGGCCGCCGTCGCGCTGCGCAGGGAGGAGCGGCGGGTCAGCGGTGGCGGAGCGTCCGGGCCAATCTCCGGCAGGGGCAGTTGTGCGGTCATCTCAAGGCAACTCCTCCACGACGGCGGTCAGCAAGGCGGTGTCGGGGGACTGGGCGTAGGTGACGTACCGCCCCACGCGGGCGAGGTAGAGCGAACCGCCGTCCCATTCCCACCAGCGGCCGCCCAGGCCGTCCGGCGGCGATAGAGGCTGCACCGGCAGGTAGCGGCGTTGGACAAGGGTCGCCATCGCCGCGGCGAACTCCTCGGCGTCGGCGCGGGTGTCCCACAACGTCCGCCAGACGAGGAGTCTCCGCCCGTCGGCGTCCTCCCAGATGACGACGGTATCCCCTCCCCAACCGGCGGCGGCGGCCAGGGCCTCGTCCTCCGGCAGGCCGGTCGCCAAGTAGAGTCCGGCGACGAATTCCCCCAGGGTGTCCCGCCAGACCATCTCCCAGTCCCCGCCCAGGGCCGTCCCCAGGTCAGGGATGGTC
>JALWUZ010000636.1 GCA_027079895.1 Anaerolineae bacterium | reverse complement strand
GCCCCCCCTTCGTCCCCCAGGTTGCGCGGCTCTTCCCCACCGGCGGCTGCCTGATCGCCGAGGATGTGCTGCGGGCGGTGAGTTGAATACAGGCAGTCAGCAAAAAAGCCGGGCCCCACAACGGGGCCCGGCTTCACATTTGGGAGGATAGTCCAGAACTACCGCGAACCCTGCAAGCGCGGGTCGAGCACATCCCGCAGCGCGTCGCCGACCAGGTTCCACGCCAGCACGAACAGCACCAAGATCGTGCCGGGGAAGGTGACGATGTACCAATACTCGCCCAACTGAGTCATCCAGTCGCGGGCGAAGGAGAGCAACTGCCCCCAGTCGGCGTACCCCACCTCCGCGCCGATGCCCAGGAAGCTGAGGGCGGCGAAGGTGATGACCAGGCTGCCGATTCGCATCGAGGCCCACACCAACGTGGGGAAAATGGCGTTGGGGAGGATGTGACGGAACATAATCCGGGCGTCGCTCACGCCGATCACTTTGGCCGCCAGGACATACTCCCGCTCGCGCACCGACAGAACGTCGCTGCGGAGCAGCCGCGCCACGCCGGTCCAGCCGAAGACGATGATGGCGATCATCGGCGGGAAGAGGCCACGTCCGATGATCGGCGTCAGGACGGCGGAGAGGGTCATCGCCGCCGGCAGGAAGGGGAAGGCGATGAAGACCTCGACGATTCGCATCAGCACGATGTCCACCGTGCCGCCGTAGTAGGCCGACACCGACCCGACGATGATCCCCACGATGGCGGTGATGATCGTGATTACCAGGCCGACCCGCAACGCCGTCCGCGTCCCCCAAACGACGCCGTAGTAGATGTCCCATTGGCCGCTGGCCGTGCCCATGATGTGAATCCAGTTGTCCTTGCCGGTGACGGCCTTCCACCAAAAGGGCAGCGGGGGCTGGCGGGTGCGCCACTCGGTGCCGGGGGGCTTGGGAACCTGCCCGTACCCGTCACGAGGGATTTGGTAAGGGTCGTTGGTGTGAGCAGGAGGAGCCAGGACGGGAGCCGCGATCGCCACGAACAGGAAAATGGCCAGCAACAGCGTGCCGATGACGGAAATCGGGTTGGTAGCCATCCCCCGCAGGGCGCGATAGGCTTCGGTCCCCAACTGTCGCTCCAACCAGCCGGGGGGCTTGCGACCGAGCAGTTCTTCTTGTTGCGTATTGTTTTTCGCCATACTCCTGTCTCCTGAGATTAGTCCAGGCGCACACGCGGGTCAATGTACGCATAGAGGACGTCCACAATCACGTAAGCCACGACCATAATCAGGCTGTTGAGCAGGGTGAAGGCCAAGACGGTGATCACATCCAACTGGACGGCGGCGGCGGCGAAGGCCAGCCCCATCCCGTGATAGTCGAACACCGTTTCGACGATAACTACACCTCCCAACAGCCCTACCACCGTCGAGCCGCCCAGGGTGACGACCGGCATCAGCGCGTTGGGGAGGGCGTGCCGCATGATGACCACCTTCTCGGCGAGGCCCTTCGAGCGGGCGGTGGTGATGTAGTCCTGCCGCAGCGTCTCCAACATCGAGGAGCGGGTCACGCGCATCTGCAACGCCCACCACAGATAGGAAAGGGTGACGACCGGCAGAATCAGGTGTCGCACCGCGTCCCAGAAGATATCCAGCCGCAGGTTGAGCAGCGCGTCCAGGGTGATCAACTTGGTGTAGTTGTGGAACTCCGGGGACATGATGACCTGATTGGCCCAGTCTGATACCCTCCCCGGCGGCAACCACTTCAAGTCGGCGTAGAAGAACATCAGCACCAACAGGCCGAAGACGAAATCGGGGAACGACCAACCGACGATGGCGAAGATGCGGGCGATGTGGTCAATCGGTTTGTTGTGGTTCACGGCTGCGATCACTCCCAAGATGACTCCGCCGCTGACCACCGGAAGCACGGCCCACAAAGCCAACTCCAACGTGGCCGGGAAACGACGCTTGATTAGGTCGGCCACCGGCTCGGAAGCGGTGCGTGAGTAGCCGAAGTCACCGCGCAGGATGCCCCCCCGAATTTCGCCGGTGTGGGGGTCGCGCGTGCCGACCAACCACTTCCAGTACTGGACGGGAATCGGCTGGTCGAGCCCGTACTGCTTGATCACCCCCTCCAACGCCCGCTCATTCTTGGGGATGTCGCGCACGTAGAGCGCGGACCGCTCCACCGGGGTAAGGAACTGCAACATACCGAAGATGAGGACGGTAACACCAAACAGGATCAGCGGAACCAGCAACAAACGGCGAATGACATAATTGACCATTGCATCCTCCCAAAGAAGGGAGCAAGAGGGAGCGCGAGGCTCCCTCTTGCTTACAGAGCGCCAGCGTTACTCCTTGGAGAAGCGCATGTAGTTGGAATCACCACCGTAGATGGGGTTGTAGTAGTAGCCGTGCATCCAACGCTGCTCGTAGTGCCGCCCGGTGGCGACCGCCAGGCGGATGGCCGGCGCGTACTCGTAGTCCAGTTGCGTGGCCTGCTTGTAGATCTCGGCCCGCTCGGCGGGGTCACTGGCGGCGACGCCCGCGCTCACCAACTTCTGGAACTCCTCATGCATGTCGTCGGGCATGCCCTGACGGGAGGCGTAAGTGCCGACCAGGAAGGGCTGCGCCCAGTTGTGCGGGTCGTGGATGTCCTCCATCCAGCCGCTGATGAAGATGGGGAGCCGCTTGCCACGGATGGCGGCCAGGAAACTGGGCCACGGCAGGCCGATGATCTCGATGTTGTACTTGGGGTCAATGTCGGCGAAGTTGGCCTGCAAGATCTGGGCGACGGTCTGGCGGGTGACGTTGCCGGTGTTGTAGCCGATCTGGAAGCGGAAGCCGACCTCACCAACCTTGCCGTCCCACGCCTGAGCGATCTCCTCGGCGCACTTGTCGGGGTCGTAGGTGTAGTGCGGCAGGCTCGGGTCATAGCCCAGCATGCCGGGGATCAGGTAGCCGACGTTCTGCACGCCCTCGCCGTTCAGCGCGTCCGCGATGAAGGCGTCCCAGTCGAAGCAGTAGTTGAACGCCCGGCGGACATGGATGTCGGAGAAGAAGTCCGGCGGGATGCCGTTGCCGTCCAACTCGCCACTGCCGACGTAGGGGTTGCCGCCCTCGACGTTGATGTTGAAGTTGAAGAAGGCGTCGGTGCGCACCACGGTGGGCATGCCCTTGAAGAGGCGCAGCGGCTGGGTCGGGTCGTCGGTCGGGCCGCAGTCGAAGTCGTTGGTGTCGGCGTTCCACTCGCACAGTTCGCCGACCATCGGGTCAACCTGGCTCACGTTCTGACGCGGCACGTAGGTGAAGTCCGCATCGCCGGCCTGGAGCATGGCGAAGCGGGTGCCCCACTCGCCCACCAGTTTGATGACCACGCGCTCGATCGAGGGGCCGGTCGGGCCGCCCTCGAACACGGGCACGTTCTGCTCGACACGCCAGTAGTTCGGGTTGGCGACCAGGACGGTCTCCTCGCCGGGGGTCCAGTGGTCGAGCATGTACGGGCCGGTGCCGTTGGTCTTGTCCCGCAGCGGGGTGGTCTCGGAGGTGACGCCGTAGTAGTTCTGCCAGGTGGCGCAGTCACCATCCCAGGTCCCGTTCTCGATGGCCCAATCCTTGTCCAGGATGGAGCCCCAGGACTGAGCGATGGTGGCGATCCACGGGCCCCACGGCTGGCTCAGGTGCATAGTGACGGTCCAGTTGTCCTCGTCGGCGACGAAGGCGTTGGTCACCGCTTCGCAGGCCGCCATCAGTTTATCGGGGTCGGCGGCCTGGAGGCCCTCCGGGTCGTCGTCCAGCGCACCGGTCTCGTCAACCAACTCGGCGATGTCGTAGATGCCGGTGCCGAAGAGAGCCTCGGTGTAGAGCCACATCGGGGACCAGCCACCGCCCTGGAGGACGGCCCGCTGGAAGGAGTAGGCCACGTCTTCGGGGGTCAGGTCCGCGCCGTTGTGGAACTTGACGCCCTTCCGAATGTGGAAGGTGTAGGTCATGCCATCGTCGGAGATCTCCCAACTCTCGGCCAGAGAAGGCACGAACTGGGTCGCGTTAGGCCCATCGTAAGTGACCAACTGGTCGTAGATGTTGAGGATGATGGCATCACCCGCGCTCTCGTAGTTCCACGCCGGGTCGAGGGTGTCCGTGTCGCCCGCGCCGGTGATGTTGTAGAGGGTGTTCGGGTCCTCGGACTTGAACTCCACCGGCTTTTCGGGCGTGGGGGTGGCGGTGACGACGACGGTCTCGGTCTTGGTCTCACCCTGCACCTCGACCTCACGGGTTACCTCAACGGTGACGACCTCCGGCGTCGGCTGCGCGCAGGACGCCAAAATGGTGCTGCCAATCGTCAGAATGGCGAGCAGGACGAACACTTTCTTGTTTAACATTTTACTTTTCTCCTCCTATGTTGAAACTGAGTTTGAGGTCTATGACCTCTACCGGGATTGCCCTGCCGACCCTACATGGCGGCGCAAGAAGTCAGCACAATGCTGGCGAGCGCCAGAAGGGTGAGCAAGAGCAGCCATTTCTTGGTGAGCATGTTCTCCTCCTTGCAATGACTAGACACACACTACCCAATTTTCAGACACTTTTCTACTCCACATCACCTCCTTTCATATTGGCAGGGGAATCGCCCCCGTCGAGACACGGTGTTCACCCGGCTTGCATGTCACGCCAGGACGAAGTGCTACTGCGGTTTGACCAAGTGGCAGGCGCAGAAGTGGCCGGGTTCCACCTCGATGAACTCCGGATCCTGCACGTCGCACAATCCCTTCTGGAACACCGGGCAGCGGGTGTGGAAGTTGCAGCCGGAAGGCGGATTGGCCGGGCTCGGCAGGTCGCCTTTGAGGATGATGCGCTTGCGGGTTTCCTCGATGAAGGGGTCCGGCACCGGCACCGCCGAGAGCAACGCCTGGGTGTAGGGGTGGAGAGGGTTGGTGTAGAGGGTGTCCCGGTCGGTCAACTCCACGATTTTGCCCAGGTACATGACCGCCACCCGCTTGCTGATGTGCCGTACCATGCTCAGGTCGTGGGCGATGAAGATGTATGTCAGGCCCAGTTGCTCCTGCAACTCTTCCAGCAGGTTGACCACCTGGGCCTGGATGGAGACATCCAGGGCGGAGATCGGCTCGTCGCAGATAATCAGATCGGGGTTGAGGGCCAGGGCGCGGGCCAGACCGATGCGCTGTCGCTGCCCGCCGGAGAACTCGTGGGGATAGCGATTCATAAAAGCCGGGTTGAGCCCCACCAGTTTGAGCAGTTCCGCTACCCGCTCCTTGCGCTCGGAGCGGTTGGCGATGTGATGAATCTCCAGCGGCTCACCGACGATTCCCAGGACGCTCATCCTGGGGTTCAGGGAGGCGTAGGGGTCCTGGAAGATCATCTGCATCTTGCGCCGCATCGCCCGCAATTCCTTCCCCTTGAGTTCGGCCATATCCCGCCCCTGGAAGTAGACGCTGCCGGCGGTGGGGTCGTACAGGCGGATGATGGTGCGTCCGGTAGTCGTCTTGCCACAGCCGCTCTCGCCGACCAGCCCCAGCGTCTCTCCTTTGTAAACGTCGAAACTGACGTCGTCCACGGCCTTCACGTCCCCTACGTGCCGCTGGAAGACGCCGCGCCGAATGGGGAAGTATTTCTTCAAGTTTCTGACCCGAAGGATGACCTCCGGTTCCTCTGTCTGGGTTGCCACAGTAGGTGCTGTCATTGTATCTTCTCCACCCTCTCTTTTTCCCAGCATGCCACCAGATGTCCCGGCTCGGTTGGCTCCAAGGTCGGCGCTTCGTGGAAGCATCGCTCGACCGCGTATGTGCAACGGGGGGCGAAGGGGCACCCTTTCGGCAACCCCAACAGGTCCGGCGGTTCTCCTTTGATGGAGAACAATTTGGTGCCCGGCGGGTCATCGGGGCGCGGCAGGGAGCCCAACAGGCCGGCGGTGTAGGGATGGTGCGGGTTGCCGTAGATCTCTTTCACCGGGCCGGTCTCGATGAGGCTCCCGGCGTACATCACGTTGACCCGTTGCGCCAGACCGGCGACGACGCCCAGGTCGTGGGTAATCCAGATGATCGCCATCCCCAGTTTGTCCCGCAACCGCTTGACCAGGTCCATAATCTGGGCCTGGATGGTCACGTCCAACGCCGTCGTCGGTTCGTCGGCGATGAGGATCATCGGGTTGCAGGACAGGCCCATCGCGATCATCGCCCGCTGCCGCATGCCGCCGGAGAACTGGTGGGGATAGTCGTCCAGCCGGAGGGAGGCCTCCGGTATGCCGACCATTTCCAACAGTTCCGTAGCACGGGCCCGCGCCTCGTGGTCGCTCATCCCCTGGTGCAGTTTGAGGGCCTCCATAATCTGAAAGCCGACGGTCAGCACGGGGTTGAGGGAGGTCATCGGGTCCTGGAAGATCATCGCGAGTTGCGCCCCACGCACGTGGCGCATTTCCTCCTCACTCAATTTGAGCAGGTCACGCCCGCGCAGGAGCACTTCTCCGGCCTCGATCTTGCCGGGGGGGATGGGGATCAGGCGCATCATAGAGAGCGCGTGAACGCTCTTGCCGCACCCACTTTCGCCCACTACTCCGAGCGTGTCGCCCTCGTCCATCGTGTATGAAATGCCGTTGACGGCGTAGACGACTCCGTCCTCGGTGTAGAATCGGGTAGTCAGGTTTTTGACTTCTAGTAGGTGCTCGGATGAGGACTGTGCTTCGTAGGCAGACATAACTCTCCTTGCATAATGTGAGGGGTTGAACTAGGGGCGAAAACGGAATGAGAAGATTATACACATTTCCCACAAAATTGCAACTAGGAGGTCAAAAAGCCAACTCGAGCGCCAATTGGGAGCGGTGGCGGCCATACACCCAGGACAGGTCGCGCCAGACGCCCAGCATGTCGCGTTGGGCAGCCACTCCCAGGGAGAAGCCGGTGTCCACCGCCAGCCAGACGCACATGGAGCGCAGGAAGGCCCGCAGGTTTCTGGTCAGGGCCGTCTCCCGCTCCGCCCGCGCCCTGATGCGTTCCCAGGTCTGGGGGGGCGGCCCGGCGGCAGTCCGTTCCTGCAACGCCCGCTGGACGCGCCGCCCCAGGTCGTCGAGCAGTCTGGGTTCTCTAGGTGAAGTCATACGCTACCTCTGGCACCAGCCGCCGTTCCCGCTCCAGCAGCGCCCCCCGCAGGCTCTCGCGGGCGTAGTGAAGACGGGATTTGACCGTCCCTTCCGGGATGTCCATCACGTAAGCGATCTCCTTGAGGCTCAATCCTTCCAGGTAGTACAGGACGATGACGATGCGGTGGCCGAGCGGCAGGGCGTCTATGGCCTGCTGAAGCCCCTGACGGCGTTCTCGCTCGTCCGTCGCCGCCTCTGGATGGTGCTGGGGCGGGGAGACCCACCGATCCAGCGTGTCGTGCAGGGAGTAGAACAGGTACTTGACTCGTTTCGTCCAACTGTAGGCCAGGTTGACGGTGACGCGGTATAACCAGGGAGCCAGCGGACGAGTCTCGTCAATGGAGGCGGCGTAGGCGTGTACCCGGAGGAAAACGTCTTGCAAGATGTCCTCGGCGGCGCGTTCGTCGCGGGTGATCGCCAGGGCGGTCCGGTAGACCGCCAGTTTGTGTCTTTCGTATAGTTCACCCAGAGCATCGAGGTCGCCTTCCCGAACGCGGACGATTAGCCAGCCATCGGTGTGCTGTGTGCTCATCTGTCCTCCAGGTGCAGCGCGTCTAAATTTTATACTCCGATCACCGGTCAAAGGTTCAATCGGAGCGGGCGTTTTTCACCAGCAATTGAGCCAGGAACGCGCGGTCTTGGGGGGTGAGGTCGGCTTGGGCGAGGAGGTCGGGGCGGCGTTCCCAGGTGCGCAGCAGGGCCTGTTCGCGTCGCCAGCGGGCGACGGCGGCGTGGTTCCCGGAGAGGAGGATGTCCGGCACGGCGTGGTCACGGAAGACGGCGGGGCGGGTGTAGTGCGGCCCTTCGAGGAGGCCGGCGGCGTGGGAGTCCTGGTAGGGTGCGCCGGGGTCTCCCAGGACGCCCGGCAGCAAGCGGGTGACGGCGTCCACGATGACCATCGCCGCCAGTTCGCCGCCGGTGAGAACGTAGTCGCCGATGGAGATCTCATCGGTCGCCAGGTAGCGGCGGACGCGCTCGTCCACCCCCTCGTACCGCCCACAGATGAGCAGCAGGCGCGGGTGGTGGGAAAGTTCGACGGCCACGGCCTGGGTGAACAGGCGACCCTGGGGACTCAGCAGGATGACTGGCACATCCTCCTCCCCCGCCAGGACGGACTCCACGGCGGCGAAGATGGGCTCCGGTTTCATCACCATCCCCCCTCCCCCGCCGTAGGGGGCGTCGTCGGTGATGTGGTGTTTGTCGGCCGCGTAGTCACGGATGTTGTGGAGGGCGATGGAGAGGCGACCGCTCTCCTGGGCCCGTTTGAGGATGCTTTCCTCGAACGGGCCGCGGAACATAGCGGGGAAAAGGGTGAGTATGTCGAAATGCATCGCCGGAACAACCCCTCTTGGGATACCGGAAGCGGGAAAAATATAGCACAGTTTGGGGAGATGTCAAAGATTCAGGCAGCGGTCGAAGGCGGAGCGGAGTTGACGGGCGGCGCGGTCCCAGGTGAAACGGGCGGCCTGGGACAATCCGGCGGTGATCATCCGCTCGCGGAGGGCGTGGTCGTCGAGGACGCGGGCGAGGGCGGCGGTCCAGGCGGCGCGGTCGTGCGGATTCACGAGCAGGGCGGCCTCTCCGGCCACTTCCGGCAGGGAGGAATCGTCCGCGCAGACGACGGGGACGCCGCAGGCCATCGCTTCCAGCACCGGCAGGCCGAACCCCTCATAGAGCGACGGGAAAGCGAACAAGGCCGCGTGTCGGTAGAGGGCCGGCAGGTCGGCGTCGTCCACGAAGCCGATGAGCCGCACCCGGTCGCCGTGCTGCCGCGCCGTGGCGAAGATTTCGTCGTAGAGCCAGCCCTTGCCCCCGGCGATGACGAGGGGCGGGACGTCGGCGAGGGCGGCCCAGGCGTGGATGAGCAGGGGGTAGTTCTTGCGCGGCTGGAGGGTGCCGACGGTGAGGATGTAGGGTTCGTCCCCGATGGCGTAGCGGGCCTTGAGACGGTCGCGCTCCCCCGGCTGCGGCTCCGGGCGAAAGCGACGGTCTACGCCGCTGTAGAGCACCTCGATTTTGGCGGGCGGTGTCCCGAAGTGGGCGATGAGGTCGGCGCGGGTGGCGGCGGAGTCGGCCAGCACCAGGTCGGCGCGGGCGACGGAGCGGGGGACGACGCGCTCCAGGTAGCGGCGCAGGGAGGGGACGAAGGCGTCGGGGTAGTGGATGAAGGAGAGGTCGTGGACGGTGAGCAGGGTACGGGTGCGCGGCATAGTGGGAGGCAGGACGAAATCCGGGGAGTAGAACAGGGCCAGGCGACCGGTGAGCAGTTCGACGGGCAGCGGCAGGCGCAAGCGGTGCCACAGACGGGCCATCCAGTCGTCGCTGAGGGGCAAGGTGCGGAAGCGCAGGGAGGGGCGGAGGGTCAGCAGGCGGTCGCGTTCCTGGGGCCAGCGTCCCGCCGGCAGCCCGCCGACGGCGGCGAAGAGGAGGTACTGTCGTCCATCGTCCAGCGCGAGCAGGGCGGAGAGCAGTTCGCGGGTGTAACGACCAATGCCGGCGGTCTGGCGCACGGCGGAGGTGTAATCTATTCCGATGGGCGGCCTCATCGTCCGATTCGTCATCCGCCAGACCCAGGTTACACGAAGAAGCCCTGGCGGGGTACCAGGGCGTCGGGGGGACTCGCTGTGCCCCCAAAGGGATTCGAACCCTTGTCGCGGGCTTGAAAGGCCCGTGTCCTAGACCAGACTAGACGATGGGGGCGGACGGCGGCATTGTACCACAAAGCGTCCCGGCGTCAAGAAAACGGGCCGGAAATCGCTCAGCGCAGGTAGTCCCGCAATTGACGGCTCCGGCTGGGGTGGCGCAGCCGCCGCAGGGCCTTGCCCTCGATCTGCCGGATGCGCTCCCGCGTGAGGCCGAACTTCTGCCCCACCTCTTCCAGGGTGTAACTGCGCCCGTTGAGCAGTCCGAAGCGCAGCCGCAAGATGCGGGCCTCGCGGGGGCTGAGGGTCGCCAGCATTTCCTCGATCTTTTCGCTGAGGAGATAGAGGTACGCGCTGCGCGTCGGCGTGAGGGTGGCGTCGTCCTCGATGAAACTGCCCAACTCGCTGTCCTCGTCGTCACCGATGGGCCGTTCCAGGCTCAAGGGACGCCAGGAAACCCGTAACATCCACTGCACCTTGCGGGGTTCGAGGTCCAACTCCGCCGCCAGTTCCTCCGGCGTCGGGCTGCGGCCATACTCCTGTTCCAGTTTCCGCGCCGTGTTGTAGAGCCTGCGGATGCGGTCCGACATATGCACCGGCACCCGGATGGTGCGTCCCTGGTCGGCGATCGCCCTGGTGATGGTCTGACGAATCCACCAAGTGGCGTAGGTGCTGAAGCGGTACCCCCGGCTGTGGTCGAATTTCTCCACGGCCTTCATCAGCCCCAGGTTGCCCTCCTGGATCAAATCCAGGAAAGGTACCCCGCGCCCCATGTACTTTTTGGCGATGCTGACCACCAAGCGGGTGTTGGCCTTGATGAGATGTTCGCGGGCGTCCAGCCCCTCCTGGATGATGCGGGTCAGTTCCTGGCGGCGGGCCGGGTCGTCTCCGTCGCGCGAGAGGAGTTCCTGGGCCTGCCGGCCGGCCTCGATCGCCTGGGCCAGTTGGATTTCCTCCTCGACTTTCAAGAGCGGCACCCGGGCCATCTCGCGGAGATACAGCCCGACGGTGTCGTCGCTGGCGACCGTGCTCAAATCCTGGACTTCGGGGAAGCCGTCAGCCGCGTCGGGCTCGTCGGCGACGAGGTTCAGAAGGCGAGTTTCCTCGATGGCTACCTCCACCTGGTCGTCGTAGACTTCGATGCCCGCCTCCTGCAACAGGATGAAGATCTCTTCCAGTTGATCCAGAGTCTCCTCGGCCTCCGGCAGCATATCGAGGATGTCGTCCGTGGTCAAGTAACCCTGAATCTCGGCCTTATCCAATAACTCTCCGACTACGTCCATAAAACAGAGTCTCCTTGCCCGCCGGTGCGGTTCCTATGGCCGTGGGGATGTCCGTCACAACATGGCTTTGAGCGCAGCCAGGCGCGGGTCAACATCCGTCGTCTCACACTCGCAAGGGCCCAGGTTGAGGTTGGCTCCGCAGTTGGGACAGAGCCCTTTGCAGTCCGGGCGGCAGAGCGGCTTCATCGGGATGGCGACCCAGATTTGCTCGCGCAACAGCGGGGCCATGTCCAGCCATCCGCTGTCGCTGACCACGTAGGCCCCTTCGGGGCGTGGGCCGCTGCCCGGTATCCAGAAAATCTCCTCCAATTCCACGGCGACTGGGAAGAGGAAATGTTCCAGGCAGCGCACGCACTCCAGTTCCAACTGCGAATGCACTGTCCCCTGGAGGAGAAGGCCCTCCCGGATGCGCACAGCATGGATTGTGCCACGGAGGAAGTTCACTCGAAGGTCGGTCAGGGTTTCGGGGCCGGTGTCTACATCCAGGGTGAGCGAGAAGCCAAGCGGGGACTTGGTGAGGATAGAAACATCAAAGCGGATCGCTACAGGCTTGAGAGGCACTCCAGGGCCTTTCTGTTACCCACCCACATGCCCCAACCTGACGGGGACGATCAATCCGATGAAACTTGCGGAGATTATAACACAGCCGTTTCAACTGTCAAGAAAGGGTGCCGGAATCAATTGCTTGCGCGTTAGCGCATTCTGTGGTATAACTACGGTCGCGTGCCCCCGTAGCTCAGTTGGATAGAGCACCGGCCTCCGGAGCCGGTGGCCCGCGTTCGAGTCGCGGCGGGGGTACTTTTTATTGCCTGCACGATGAACAGACGCCTTCTCCTCCTGATTCTCCTCACCTATGCCCTCGTCGGCTCCCTCTACGCCGCCCTCACCCCTCCCTGGCAAGTCCCTGACGAACCGGCCCACTACAACTACATCCGCTCGTTGGCGACCGGGGGCGGGCTGCCGGTGCTGGAACCCGGCGATTACGACCAGGCCCGGCTGAGTCACCTGACCCACCTCCACTTCCCGCCGGAGGAGTCCATCGCCTCGATCGAGTACGAGGATCACCAGCCGCCGCTCTACTACCTCCTGGCGACTCCCCTCTACCTGCTCTTCGACGGTGCGCTGATGCCGCTCCGCCTGCTCTCGGTGGCGTTGGGGCTCGGCGTCCTGCTGACCGCCTACGGCGCGGTGCGGGCGGTCTGCCCGGAGAGGCCGGGGTTGGCCCTGATGACCACCGCCTTCATCGCCTTCGTCCCCCAGCACGTGGCGATGCTGGCCGGGGTGGAGACCGACGCCCTGGCGGAGTTGGTGGTCGGGGGAACGCTGTGGGCCTTGCTGCGCTACGTCGGCGGCGAGGAGGCGGCCTCTCCCTGGCCCATCGCGCTGCTGCTGACGGCGGCCCTGCTGACCAAGACGACGACCTACTTCCTCCTGCCGCTCGCGCTGCTGGCGGCGTGGCTCGGCGGCGGACCGCCCTCCCGCCGGGTGAGACGGGCGGCCCAGATGCTCATCCCGCCCCTGCTGCTCGCCGCGCCCTGGTTCATCCGCAACGGGCTGGTCTACGGCTGGCACGACCCGCTGGGATTGGCGCGGCACAACGCCGTCGTCGTCGGGCAGCCGCGCTCCTCCGCGTGGGTGGCGGAGTACGGCTGGCGGTACCTGCTGGTGAACCTGGCCCGCACCACCTTCCACAGTTTTTGGGGCCAGTTCGGGTGGATGGAGTTGGTGCTTCCGGCCCGCCTGTACCGGGGGTTTACTCTGCTCACCTTGATGGCCGGCGGGGGGTTCCTGGTGTGGCTGGCGTCCCGCCAGCGTCCGCGGCTGACTCCGGCCCAGCGGCAGCAGACGCTCCTTCTCGTCACGACCGCCGGGTTCACGCTGGCGGCCTTTCTGGGGTACAACCTGACCTTCGTCCAGCACCAGGGACGGTATCTCTACCCGGCCCTGATTCCCCTGGGACTGGCGGCGTCGCTGGGGCTGGACTGGTGGCTCGGATTGCTCCCGCGCCGCTGGCGGCTTCCGGCGGCGGGGCTCCTCTTCGGCGGGCTGGCCGCGCTGGACGTGTACTGCCTGTTCCGCTTCATCGTCCCCCTGCTGACGCCGCGCTGACCGCTCACCGACCGCACGGCAGGGGTACGGCGTCCTCCGGGACGCGCTCCCCCTCCGCCGTGTAGACCGGCAGCCGGGCCCCGCCGGGTCAGAGCGGGTCTCATCGGACGGCGGGGCCCGGCTGCCGGTCTACAC
>JALWUZ010000635.1 GCA_027079895.1 Anaerolineae bacterium | reverse complement strand
CTCGCGACCGTCTGGGGTCACCGTCTTGAATACTTTCACCCACCCGTACCCTTTGCGGTGCATCACCCGGCCGTGACGAGGAATGAGCCATTCCGATACCGGCCGATTCTCCCGATTCCCCTTCACCGAGACCAACCGATTGGCCTTCAACCGAGTGAACCAATGCCAGCCGAGGCTACGTACATACTTCAAATTGGCCAGACTGGCGTACCAACCGTCGAACAACACCATCTCCGGCTGAAACCCACACTCATAGGCCGTTTGCAGCATAGCACGAAAGTGGTCGTTCTTGGTCAGCCCATCTTCTTTGCGGTTGTAGATGCGAAAATCGCAGGGCAAGCGCTCTTCCCCCTGGGTCCACAACAGGGAGATCAGGTTGATGCCCTGCACTACCCGTTTATGCTTCCCCGACCAATGGCGGGTCACCAAGTCCATCTTGCGGGCGTAGGGCTTGTCCAAGGTAGTATCGTCCACCACCAGCACGCCCCGATTGCGTTGGACAAAAGGCGCCACTTCCCGCCACAGCGCTTCGGTGCCCGGCGGTATGCGTTTCAGCAGACGTGTGTAGGCGTCATGCGCTGGCGCATTCGGTTCCCCTTCCCGGACCCGAGCCGCTTCGGTCGTGGTAAACACCCGTTGGGTGGCCACCAAGAAATGAATATAGTCCAGCTCGTCCACTTTCGGAGGGTTCATTGCCTGTGCCTCGGAACGAAAGGTTGCCTTAGTTTACACCAACTCCCTCAACTGCGTAAGTCCTATCGTAACGATTGTGCAACTAGCGGTCGGACCGTTCATATCTGCGAAAGAACGCAACTTTTGAACAGGGGCAGGATCAGTTGAATCGGTGCTGTGCCCCGGATGAGCAACTCTGTGCCGGCAAAGGCACTTGTGTCGGTGAACCTTAGCAAACAGCCTCCGGACTGCCAAATCACCCACGCCGAGGTGTTCGCGGCGACGCGCACCATCTGCTTGACGCTGGGCCGCGGGCGGTTGAAAGGAGCCGGGGCAGTGGGGTTAGTTTCGTGA
>JALWUZ010000634.1 GCA_027079895.1 Anaerolineae bacterium | reverse complement strand
TCTTTTGTCCTTCCATTAGAGCTTGATAATATTCTTTTTTTGTTTTTTCTATCAAGTTTTCAAAAGAAACATATTGAATAAACATATAGTCTTGTTGTAGTAATAAAAGTGTTGTTAGTAATCTTGAAAGCCTACCATTTCCGTCTTGAAAAGGGTGGATTGATAAAAATTCATATACGAAATTTGCAATAATAATCAAGGGGTGTATTTCTCCTTTTTCAAATTGTTCGTTTGTCCAATTAATCAAATCATTCATTTCGTTTTTTACCAAATGAACATCTGTTGTGTTAAAAATAACCTTTTGTATTCCGCCTGGATAATTAGCAACAACCTTATTAGAAAGAGATTTGTATTCTCCACGATGCCTTGTATCTTTATCGCTATATTTTAGCAGATATTGATGTAATTGTTTGATGTAGTTTTCAGATAGACAAATATTATCGTAGTTTTCGTATATGATTTCCAAAGTATCGTAATAACCAATTACTTCTTGTTCGTCTCTTGTTTTGAGTTTTGTTATTTTGACATCATTCAAGAGTGCTTCAATTTCTTTGTCTGTTAAAGTTCCACCTTCAATTCGAGTTGATGAACCAATACTTTCTATTGTTGCAATTTTTCTTAATTCTTTTAGATAAATATTTTCTTGCTTTTCTATAATATTCCATTTCCCCTTGTATAAATCAATTTGGGAAATAAGATTTAAGATTTTCTGGTTTGTTTGAAAATCGAAGTTTAGTTTATTTATATATTTATCCATTTGTTATCTGTATACTATCTGAATACAAAGGTAAGTTGATTTTATTAAATATCTAAATAGTATCCATAAATTATCTAATTCCTGTTTTTTTCTAATGCACCACAACGTTTTTGTATAAGGTTAGTTGCGGTTTTTGAGCACTAAGTTAGCAAATAAAACCGATATAGAAAATCCGTTAGGATTTTCGTAAGTAGGCAAGTAGTAAGCAATTAAATTTATACTTTGTTAGCAAATGGCGTTTTATCCGCTGGTAAATTCAGTTTTCCTAAAA
>JALWUZ010000633.1 GCA_027079895.1 Anaerolineae bacterium | reverse complement strand
AAAGACGCAGTTGGTTCCAGGAGGGATTGAACGTCTTCGGCAAAGCAGCCGCGAGCCTGGAGGCCAGTTTTGGCCCTCTGGATCAGGTCATGGGCCGCAGAGCAATTATCATGAGTATGCTCTTGTCCCAGCAAGGATGGTATGCTCACCGTCTGGGGCGCTCTGAGGAGGCCATGGCCTTGCTCCAAAAGAGCCTGGTGATTCTGCGTCGGCAGGGAGTTCGATGGGAGTTGGCCAAGGTCCTCAACGAATCTGGCGTTGTCGCTTATCGGGCCGGAGATTATGTCGGAGCGAGACGGCTCTATGAGGAGAGTCTGGCGGTCTGCCGGCAACTCGGCAATCGCCGGGAACTGGCCGTGGCACTGAGCAACCTGGGCAACGTCTGTCGGGCAATGGGGGAGTACGAGCAGGCCAAGAAGTTCTTGCGCGAGAGTGTGGATGTTTTCCGGGAACGCGGCGACCAGTACAGCATGGCCGTTTCACTCAACAACCTGGGCGAAGTGTTTCGCGCCCTGGGAGATCGTCTCCAGGCCAGAGCGTGCTATCGCCAGGGTCTGGCCATCCGCCGCGAGATTGGCGACCGGATGGGGATCGCCGTGTCCCTCACTAACCTGGCCGGCGTGGCGCAGGTGCTCGGAGAGTACGAGGACTCCTTACGACTTGCGCGGGAAAGCCTGGAGATCTTTGTGGAACTGGACAATCAGAGGGAGAGTGCTTATCCCATCCACATCATGGGCCTTGTGGCCCGAGACTTGGAGGATTACGACGAGGCTCTGGCCTGTTACCGGCAAGCCATCGAAATCAGTATGAAAACGCGCAACCGGGCCAAAGTTTTGGACATTTTGAAGGATGTTGCCTTCTTGCTGGTCAAACGGGGAGAACTGAAACAAGCGGCGACGCTGGCGGCGATGGTGCTCCACCATTCGGCGACCCAGAGGGAAACCGGGCGCAACGCGGAGGCCATTCTTTCCGAATTGGAGGCCCGACTGCCGCCGCCGGTGGTGGCGGGGTGCCGTGAACGAGGAGGGG
>JALWUZ010000632.1 GCA_027079895.1 Anaerolineae bacterium | reverse complement strand
GCGTCGAACAGGAGCGGCCCGACGAAGCCGATCGTCTCGTCCGCCTCCAACGTCGCCCACAGCCGCGCGACATCCTCCTCGGCGATGAGGGCGTCGTTGTTCAGCAGGAGAATCGGGTCATCGCCGGCGGCCAGGGCGGCCTCGATCCCCCGGTTGTTCCCCCCGGCGAACCCCAGATTGCGCCGATTGCGAATCAGATGCACACCGGGGCACTCGCGGGCGATCAAATCCGCGCTCCCGTCGGCGGAGCCGTTGTCCACCACGATGATGCGCGGACGCAGACGCTCCCATCCGGCCACCCGCCGCACACACTCCACCGTCTCCGCCCCCGCGTTCCAATTCAAAACGACAACCTGCAACCCTACCACTTGCAACCTGCCTACCTGCAAACTTGCCCCCCTGCCCACTTGCAAACCTGCATACTTGCCTACCTGCAAACCTGCCCACTTGCAAACTTGCCTACCTGCAAACTTGCCACTTGCCCACTTGCAAACTTGCCAACCTGCCCCCTTGCCCGATTTGACTTCCTGGGATTTTAGCATAGTATACCCAGGTGGTCAAAATGAAAGTCCTCCACCTCGTCCACCAGTACCTGCCGGAGAAAGTCGGCGGCACCGAACTCTACACCCGCTGGGTCACGCAGGCCCTGGCCCGCCGGGGACATCAGGCCGCCGTCTTCTACCGCCGCAGCGCACCGGGGAGCGGCCTCGCGGCCCGCAGCGACGACGCCGGCGTCCGCATCTGGGCCGCCTGGGACGGGCCCGTGACCCCTCTCAACCGCTTCCTGGCGACCTGGCGTTCCCCCGCCCTCCTGCGCCACTTCGAGCGCGTCCTGGACGACTTCGCCCCCGACCTCGTCCACATCGAGCACCTGATGGGGCTGCCGACCGCGTTGCTCCGCGCCATCCGGCGGCGCGGCCTCCCCTACCTCGTCACCCTGTGGGACTTCTGGTGGGTCTGCGCCAACGCCCAACTGCTGACCAACTACAGCCAAGAGATCTGCGACGGGCCGCGCCGGTACCTCAACTG
>JALWUZ010000631.1 GCA_027079895.1 Anaerolineae bacterium | reverse complement strand
GAGTAACGGAGGCACCCAAAGGTTCCCTCAGCACGGATGGTAATCGTGCGTAGAGCGTAAACGTAGAAGGGAGCTTGACTGCGAGTCCGACGGGACGAGCAGGTGCGAAAGCAGGGGTTAGTGATCCGGCGGTAGCGAGTGGAAGCGCCGTCGCTCAATGGATAAAAGGTACTCCGGGGATAACAGGCTGATCCCGCCCAAGAGTTCACATCGACGGCGGGGTTTGGCACCTCGATGTCGGCTCATCGCATCCTGGGGCTGGAGAAGGTCCCAAGGGTTTGGCTGTTCGCCAATTAAAGCGGTACGCGAGCTGGGTTCAGAACGTCGTGAGACAGTTCGGTCCCTATCTGTTGCGGGCGTAGGAAGATTGCGGGGGTCTGCTCTTAGTACGAGAGGACCGGAGTGGACAAGCCTCTGGTGTACCGGTTGTGCCGCCAGGTGCATAGCCGGGTAGCCACGCTTGGTGGGATAAGCGCTGAAAGCATCTAAGCGCGAAGCCCAACCCAAGATAAGTCTTCCCAACCCGAAAGGGGATAAGGCCCCTGGGAGAATACCAGGTAGATAGGCTGCAGGTGTAATTGTGGTAACACATTTAGCCGAGCAGTACTAATCGGCCGAAAGTCTTGACCTATTATTTTTGCAAAGACAACGGGTCTGTCGCTGATCTGTCAGCGCGGAGCTAAGAGAAGAAAAAAGAACTAAGAAAGAGAAAAGACTCGTAACGACTAATCACAAATTACAAGTCACAAATTACAAATTACGAGTCACCAGTTACGAAGAAAAACGCTGGTAGTTATAGCGGCGGGGCCACACCTCTTCCCATACCGAACAGAGTCGTTAAGCCCGCCAGCGCCTATGGTACTGCCCTGGCAACGGGGTGGGAGAGTCGGTCGCTACCAGCTTTTATGGGCCTGTAGCTCAGTTGGTTAGAGCGTACGCCTGATAAGCGTAAGGTCACTGGTTCAACTCCAGTCAGGCCCACTCTACGGTTGGCGCTTTAGCTCAGTCGGTAGAGCAACGGACTGAAAA
>JALWUZ010000630.1 GCA_027079895.1 Anaerolineae bacterium | reverse complement strand
CACCTCCTCCGCCCCCCGTGCAGGAGAACCCCGAATCCGCCCGCCGCCTCGATTCGATGTTTGGCTAGCCCATTCCAGGGGCGGCACCGCCTCGCCATTAACCCAACCGTAACCTCCCCGTAATGAAATCCGCCCTGGCCTGGGATATAATTGGAGGTATGAACGAGATACCCATTCTGGTGGTGGACGATAGCGCACCCGTTCGGGAGTTAGTCGTCAAGGCGTTGAGCGACCGGGGCGGCTACACCCTCCGGGAGGCCGCCGACGGGGCCGAGGCGGTCGAGATGATTCTGGCCGACCCGCCGGCCTTGATTCTCCTCGACCTGGAGATGCCTCACCTGAACGGCTTCCAGGTGCTGGACACCCTCCGGGCCCAGGAGTCCGACATCCCCGTCATCCTAATGACCTCCCACGGTTCCGAGGCTATCGCCGTCGAGGTCTTCCGCAAGGGGGTCAAGGACTACCTCATCAAGCCCTTCTCCCTCGACGAGATGTACGTCGCCGTTGACCGCGCCCTGACCGAAGTCCGTCTGCGGCAGGAGAAGGAGGCTCTCAACCGTCACCTGGCCGCCACTAATCAGCAACTCCGCCGCCGGGTGCGGGAACTGGATACCCTCTACAAAGTCGGCAAGTCGGTGACGGCCCTCCTGGCGCGGGAACAACTCCTCGACCGGATACTGGACGCCGTTTTCTTCATCATTGACGCCGAGGAGGCCACCCTGATGCTGATGGACGAGGAGAGCGGCCTGCTGCGCACGGAACTCCATCGGCGGCGCAGCGACCGGCACGCCGACTACGAGGCCCCGGCCGGCGCGGAGGAACTCGGTCGGCGGGCGGCCGACAAGGGGGATGCCACCTCCACCGGCGCGATGCTCTCCATCCCCCTGAAAGTGGGCCGGCGGATCGTGGGTGCGCTCGGCGTGAGCAACCTCGGCGTCGGTCGCCCGTTCACCCAGCACGACCGCCAGTTGCTGATGGCTCTGGGGGATTACGCCGCCATCGCCATCGAGAACGCCCGGTTGTACGAGGG
>JALWUZ010000629.1 GCA_027079895.1 Anaerolineae bacterium | reverse complement strand
CGAGGAAGGAGCGGGCGAGAACGGCCATCGCGCCGTCTTTCCAGGCCGCCTTCTCCGGCGCGACCTGAATCCAGCGGGACAGGGTGCGCAAGCGGGTGAGGAAGATGTCGTCGGGGAGGTGCAGCCAGCGGGAGATGAGCGGGCCGATGTCCCCCATCTCGGCGAAGAAGAGCAGCACCTCTTCCCAGCGGCGGTCGCCCAGGTGTTCCGACAGGGCCGGGTTGTCCGTCTCGGCCACCAGCCGCCGGGCCGCCAGGTAGGACTGCCAGAGGTGGTGGGCGAAAGCGTAGCGGTCGCCGCCCAGGTGGTGAATGAGGCCGCGCTCGCCGGTCAGCACGCGGAGGACGGCGGCCGCGGCGCGGTCGGGGTTGTCCTCGGTGGCCGGAAGGAGGGATTTGACCTCGGCCTCGATCTCCTCCTTCCCGACGACGGCGCGGCCTTCTTGCAGGAGGCGCAGGGCCAGCCGTTCCAGGGACGCTTTGCAGACCTCCGGCACCCAGGCCGGTTCGACTTTGCCCAGGAGCATTTCCAGGGCGCGGTCGAAGAGGGGGGCGCGGCCGGCCGGGATGCGCCGGTCGGTCAGGTAGATGAACGCGCCCAACGCCAGTTCCAGCGGGCGGTCGCCCCGGCGGGCCCGCGCTTGGAGGGCGGCGGTCAACTCCCGACGGTCGAGGGGGGGCTCCAACTCGTCCGGCCGGTAGGTGTCGCCCCAGCGACGGGCCAGTTCCTCCACCTGATGGGCGTCCCAGGGGGTCAGCGTCAGGGGGACGAAATCCGCCTCCACCAGGGGGCCGTAGCCCCGTTCGCCGACGGCGACGAGCCACAGGTTGCCGGGCATAGCGGCGGGCCACTCGCGGAGCCGGGCGGCGACCTGTTCCTGTTCCGCCGGTGTGAGCGCGTCCCAATCGTCGAGCAGCACGGCTGCCTGCCCGTCGGCCAGACGGCGTTGCAGGAAGGAGGTCGCGGCGTTGCTGCCTCCGGCTACGGCGACGGCCGCCCGCACCAGATCCTCCGCTTCGGGGACGGCGAC
>JALWUZ010000628.1:7928-13359 GCA_027079895.1 Anaerolineae bacterium | reverse complement strand
CAGTGGCAGCGGCGGCGCGGCGTCCGGCAGTCGGACGAGTCCGCGCGGCAACAGGACATCATCTCCGAAAGCGAGGAGGTGGAGATCGGCTGAGAAGCGCATCCCGACGGGCGGTAATGTGTTATAGGTGGTGGACTCGTTACGGAGGGGCGGATGGGGGACGCAGGCACAGTCGCGGTCATCGTTTTCAGCGTGTTCCTGGCGGTCTGGTACGGTGTGGGCTACCTGTACAATCGGACGCGCGGCGAGACGCTGCGCCACCGGCTCGAAGAGGGGCTGAACGACCTCGGCGGCGAGTGGCGGGCGGATTGGATTGGCTCGCCGGCTTCCGGGATGCGGGCGGTCGTGGCGCGGGCTGCGGCTCCTTTCCGGCGGCTGGAGTTCGTCCTGCTCCTGGCGAACCGCGAGATGCCGTTCCTCTGGCTGCTGGATTACTTGCGCGGGAGGCAGGACAGGCTTATAATTAACGTCACCTTACGTTCACCGCGCCGGGTGGAGATGGAGGTGAAGCCGGGGCGGCCTACGTTCTCCGGCGATGACTGGGTTCGGGAAAGCGGCCCTCACGGGCTGACCCTGGTCTATCGCGGAAGCGAGGGGCGGAAGACGGCCACAGCCTTGAAGCCCTGGCTGGAGTTCTACGGTCGCCATCTTCAGCGGCTCATCTGGCGCAAGAAGGATCCGCACATTCAAATTCAGTTGAAAGCCGGTGGTCTGTTGGGCGTGCCCGGCGACGTGTTCATCGAGGATCTGCGCGACATCACCGGCACAGGTCAGACGGGGGCCAAAGGAGGTGATGAGAGGTAGACGAAGCAACTACAGCGCAATGAAATCAGCAGTGGTTTTGTATTCGTCCGTCAGTTGAAACACAAAAGGAGGGATCACCGTGAACGCGATTCTTACGATTGTCATCGCCGGCGTTGGCCTGTGGCTGGGGTACTTCATCTACGCGAAGAACATCAACCTCAACATCGTCAAGCCGGACGACAGCAAAGCCACACCGGCCAAGATGTACATGGACGGGGTGGATTTCACGCCCGCCAGCAAGAACGTGCTCTTCGGCTACCAGTTCAAGTCCATCGCCGCGCTAGGCCCGATTGGGGGGCCGATCGTCGCCGCTCAGTGGGGCTGGCTACCGGCGCTGATCTGGATTATCCTGGGCACCTTCTTCATCGGCTGGGTGCAGGATTATGCCAGTATCATTGTGCCGATGCGCTCCGAGGGGGATACGTTCGGCGCGTTGAGTTATAAACTCATTTCTCCGCGCGCCCGCACCATCCTCCTCGTTTTCATTTACCTCTACCTGCTCCTGATTATGGGGGCCTTCGGGCAGGTCATTGGCATCACTTTCATGTCCAAGCCGGCCGTGCCCTTCGGCATCCTATCGGTGATTCTGATGGGCCTCCTGGCCGGTCAGATGACCTACAAGATGAAGCAGGACATCATCCTCACCACGGCGATCACCGTCGTGATCGCCTTCTTCGGTATCTGGCTGGGCCAGACCTCGTTCATCACCAACATCTTCGAGGGGCTCAACAACGCCCTGGGCGCGGGTGGGCAGAAGTACTTCTGGTCCATCGTCTTCGCCATCATCTGCTACCTGGGCGCGGTGCTCCCCATCTGGCGCTGGGCTCAGCCGACTAACTACGTCTCCTTCTGGATCGTCGCCCTGGGGATGGTCGGCGGCGTCATCGGCATGCTGGTCTGGAACTTCCAGGGCGGGGCCTCCTTCGGCGACTTCCCCGCTTTCACCGGCTGGACGGTGAAGGGACTGGGCCCGCTGTGGCCGATTCTCTTCGTCACCATCGCTTGCGGAGCCATCTCCGGCTGGCACTCCCTGGTCTCCAGTTCCGGCACGGCGCGGCAGATCGAGAAGGAAAGCGACGCGCTTCCGGTGGGCGGCGGAGCGATGTGGATGGAGATGGTGTTGGCCGTCATCGCCCTGCTGACCGCCACTGCTGCCACCGGCGGTTGGGCCGCGTATCAGGAGGCTTACGCCAAAGGTAAGTTCGGCGTCTTCGCCGTTGGACTGGCCGCTTTCCTCAGCCACATCGGCATCCCGACCTCCTTCGGCGTGCCTTACGGCCTGGTCTTCCTGACCATCCAGGGGTTGACCATCTCCTACCTGGTGGTGCGCTTCATGCGGGTCGCCAGCGCGGAGTTGCTGGGCGACGCCATCCCGGTGATGAAGAACGTCCACGTCGGCGCGATCGTGGCGCTGGTGCTCTCGTTGATCGTCATCTGGACTGGGGTCTGGCAGACGATCTGGGTGCTGTTCGGCGGCGCGAATCAGATGATGGCCTCGCTGGCCCTGCTCATCATCACCATCTGGCTGATGTCCCAGGGCAAGCAGTACAACTGGACGTTCTGGCCGTTCATCTTTATGTACGTCACCACCATCGGGGCCCTGATCTACACCGCTTTCTGGAAGGCTCTCCCCGCCGCTCTCGCCGGGACGAAGGTGGCCGGCAACATCATCGCCGTCGTGCTGGCGGTGGTGCTGCTCATCTGTGCCTTCATCCTCGGCTACGACGGCTGGCAGGCCATCAGCCGCTACCGTCGGGGCGAGGCGACCGTGGAGGCGTAAGAGACAGGTTCTCACCGTGTGGGAGGGGACACCCCCGCCCCTCCCACACAGTCGCCGGGCAGATATATGGACCAATCGCGGTGGGAGACGCTCAAATCTCGGTTGCGCCGTGCCCGTAAAGTGGCCGGCGAGTTGCTCTATGGGGCGACGGTCTACGACTGGGTACGCGATATGCGCCGGGAACGGGGCGAGGTCGAACGGCTTTTCGTCCTGATCACTTTCGGCGACCTGCTGGGCATCCCAATCCTCCCCCCCTACTACACCTTGCGTCTCCTGCCCTACATCGTGCCCTCTATCGAACGCTGGAAGCGCAGTCTGTTGCGCGAACGTGACTGGACCGATCTGGTCGAATTCATCGAAGGGATAGATTGAAATGACGGAAAAACAAAGGGAAAGTTTCCTCAAGAGGTTTGGACGTTCGGCCAAAGAGTTCCTCTACGGAATGGCCGGACACGATATGACCCGCTTCGCCCTCAAGACGCGCGGGAGTATGGAGCATCTCTTCATCTTGATAACGATGGGCGACCTGTTGGGCATCCCCATCCTGCCCCCTTACTACTCCCTGCGACTGCTGCCCTACGTCGTGCCGCAAATCAGCACCTGGAAGCGGCGGATGTTGCGCGAGCGGGACCTGACCGATGCCCTAGCATAAGGAGAGAGAACATTGTCACTGGCAAAAGTCTTCCGAGAACACCCCAACCGTCGCTACATCGAGTTCGGCGGCAAAGGCGGATTGGGTAAGACCACTTTTTCAGCCGCTACCGCTTACTGGCTGGCACAGCAGGGCTACAAGGTGCTCGTCTTCTCCGTTGACCCCCAAGCCTCTCTCTCCGACATCTTCGAGAGGGACATCTTCGGCAAGGGGCCGGTGGAGATTATGCCCAACCTCTACGCCCAGGAGATAGATGCCGACCGGCACATCAAGGAGTATCAGGACGAGATTCGCCAGAAGATCCTCGATATGTACGGGTTCGACGAGATCCCGGAGGAGATCGAGAACTACATCCAGGCCGCCGCAGCCGAGCCGGCGATGGAGGAGAGCGCAATCTTCGACGCCGTGGTGGACATCGTGGTCGGCGGGGAGTACGATTACTACATCTACGACCTGGTGCCACTCGGCCACGCGCTCTATTACCTGAGCATGGCGAGCGTCTACGACCAGTGGATTGACAAGATCACCGCCCTCCGCGAGGAGATGCAGGAGTACGCTCAGGTCGCCGCCATCCTGGAACGGGAGAAGGAGACGGAGGAGGATCAAATCCTGGCGGAGTTGCAGGACATCAAACGGCGCATCAACACCTCGTCCAGCATCCTCACAGACCGGGAGAAGACGGCGTTCTTCTTCGTCGTCACGCCGGAGGAGATGATCATCCTGGACACCCTCAAGGCGGCCAAACTGTTCGCCAAGTACCAGGTGCCGATCTCCGGCTACATCGTCAACCGCGTCATCCCGCCGGAGTTGGCCGAGCAGGACATCCCCGAATACCTGCGTCACCGTATCGAAATGCAGAAGAAGTACCTCAAGCAAATCGAGGAGACCTTCGGCGGTGAGGTGCTGACCAGTGTGCCGGAGTTCGAGCGGGACATCACCGGGTTGGAGATGATCTCCAAAGTCGCTGACGCGCTGTTCGGAGGTGAGGAATGATCACGGAGACGACCACCCAATTCCTGCTGGCCCATCCCCAGATGAAGTACATGTTCTTCGGCGGCAAGGGAGGCGTCGGCAAGACGGTGATGGCCGGGACCGCCGCCCTGTGGATCGCCGGGCAGGGCAAGCGCACGCTGTTGGCCTCGACCAATCCGGTACACTCCCTCAGCAGCCTGCTGGACCAAAACGTGTTCGGCGCACCGACGGCGGTCGAAGGGGTACCCAATCTCTGGGCCTACGAGATAGACACCAAAGACACCATCGAGAAATCGAAGGTGGAACTGACCCAGAAGATCGAGTGGTTCCTCAAGTACGCCGACATCAAGACCAAAGCGGATGAGTTTGTCGAGTCGGCCACGATGAACCCGGCCTTCGAGGAGTCGGCGATGTTCGAGAACATGATTGACCTCATGTTCGAGGACGAGTACGACGCCTACGTCTTCGACACCGCGCCCACGGCCAATGCCCGGCGGTTGCTGGGCATGTCCAGCGTCTACGGGATGTGGGTCAACAAGATGATGCAGAGCCGGGAGGAAGCCCGCTCGCTGAAGGAACTCCTCTCCTACAGCCGGAAGAAGGAAGAGGACCCCCTGATGGACTACCTGGTCAGTTTCCGGGAGCGGATGGAACGGGCCAAGTCACTGCTCACCGACGCCGAGAAGACCGCCTTCTTTTTCGTCACCCTGCCGGAGGCGTTGCCCATCGCCGTTATCAAGCGGTTCATCAACTGGTTCCAGGAGTTCGGCATACCGGTGGGCGGCGTGGTGGTGAACATGCTCATAGACAAGGAGGCGGTGGACGAAAACGCGCCGGAGTTCGTGCGCAATCGGGTCGCTATGCAGGACGAGTACATGGAGGAGATCTGGCGCAGTTTCCCCGACGTGCGGGCTCTCGTGCCGCTCTTCGAGCGGGAAGTGCGCGGTGTCGAGATGTTGCGCCGCACGGCTGAGCACCTGTTCCCCTAGCGCGTCGTCTCAGGGCACAGTCCGATGAAGGCATTCGACCGCGTGCTGAAAGTGCTGGCGCGTGACTACGCCGACGCATTCCTCCAACTGGTGCTGCCCGACGTGCCGCTGGAACTGGTCGGCGTGTTGGAGAACGTGGAACTGACGGTCCCCGAAGGGCGGGTGGACTTCGTCCATCGGGTGCTCTGGGAGGAGCAGGAGTACCTGCTGCACATCGAGTTCCAGGTCACACAC
>JALWUZ010000628.1:0-7918 GCA_027079895.1 Anaerolineae bacterium | reverse complement strand
CCGACCTCCTGGCGTGTGCGATCACGATCGGGTCGCGCTACTTCGACAAGGAGTTCCTGTGGCGATTCTTCCGTGAGGAGGTGGAACTCATGCGCGAGGCAAGTTTCATAGATGAGTGGTTGCAGGAAAAACTGAGAGAAGGACTGGAGAAAGGCCGGGTGGAGGGCCTCCTGGAGGGCCTGGAAAAAGGCCGGACAGAGGGGTTCCACGACGGGCGGAAGGCTTCGAGTCAGAACATCCTGTTGCGCGTCCTGAACCACCGCTTTGGCAAGGTGCCGTTCGAGGTGTTTTCCGCCTTGACCAACCTTACCCCTGAGCAGTTGGAGGATCTGGTGGACGTAGCCCTGTCGGCCTCCAACAGCGAAACGTTCGCCGAGGTGGTGAAACATCTCCCGAAAGAGCGTGTCTATGAAGGCATTCGACCGCGTGCTGAAAGTGCTGGCGCGTGACTACGCCGATGCATTCCTCCAACTGGTACTGCCCGACGTGCCGCTGGAACTGGGGTGAAACTCATGCGCGAGGCAAGTTTCATAGATGAGTGGTTGCAGGAAAAACTGAGAGAAGGACTGGAGAAAGGCCGGGTGGAGGGCCTCCTGGAGGGCCTGGAAAAAGGCCGAATGGAGGGCCTGGAGAAAGGTCGGATGGAGGGTTTAGAAAAGGGCCGGGTAGAAGGTCTCCTGGAGGGCCTGGAAAAAGGCCGGACAGAGGGGTTCCACGACGGGCGGAAGGCTTCGAGTCAGAACATCCTGTTGCGCGTCCTGAACCACCGCTTTGGCAAGGTGCCGTTCGAGGTGTTTTCCGCCTTGACCCACCTCACCCCTGAGCAGTTGGAGGACCTGGTGGACGTAGCTCTCTCGGCCTCCAACAGCGAAACGTTCGCCGAGGTGGTGAAACATCTCCCGAAAGAGCGTGCCTATGAAGGCATTCGACCGCGTGCTGAAAGTGCTGGCGCGTGACTACGCCGATGCATTCCTCCAACTGGTGCTGCCCGACGTGCCGCTGGAACTGGTCGGCGTGTTGGAGAACGTGGAACTGACGGTTCCCGAAGGGCGGGTGGACTTCGTCCATCGGGTGCTCTGGGAGGAGCAGGAGTACCTGCTGCACATCGAGTTCCAGGTCACACACCGCGCCGACTTTCCCAAACGGATGTTCGTCTACTCCGCCCTGCTGACCAAGCAGATGGACTTGCCGGTCATCACCCTGGTGATCTACCTGGCCCCGCGAAAGAAGCCGCTGCCGACGGCCTACGAGGTGAACGTGGACGGGGTCTCTCTCAACCGGTTCGAGTACCAGGTGGTGAGGCTGTGGGAGTACACGGACGAGATCGCTGCCGGGAAGTGGCCGGAGTTGGCCCCTCTGCTGGCGATGTTGGTGGACGAGCCGGATACCGGCGTGCTGGTGCGGGAACGGGAGTTGATCCTCCGGGAACGAGACGAGCGGAAGCGGGCCGACCTCCTGGCGTGTGCGATCACGATCGGGTCGCGCTACTTCGACAAGGAGTTCCTGTGGCGATTCTTCCGTGAGGAGGTGGAACTCATGCGCGAGGTAAGTTTCATAGACGAGTGGTTGCAGGAAAAACTGGAAGAGGGCCGGATTAAAGGCTTGCAACAGGGTATCATCCAGGGCCTCCAAGAGGGCAGGGAGAAGGGCATTTTAGAAGGGAAAGAGATCGGTTTCCACGATGGCCGACGGGCTTCGGGGCAGAGCATCCTGTTGCGCATCCTGCATCGTCGCTTCGGCGAGGTGCCGCTCGAAATAATCACCGCCTTGACCTACCTCACCCCTGAGCAGTTGGAGGATTTGGTGGACGTAGCCATCTCCGTGTCCAACAGTGAAGACTTCGCCGAGGCAGTGAGACGTCTCCCGAAAGGGAACGTTTCCGCCGTGCCGGCCTGATACACAGGTGAACTATGCATCCCGCTCATCTGATACTGCTGATCGGCCTGCTCTACCTGCTGGGCTTCGGGGCCTTGTCCTACATGCGGCGGCAGGGGCTCTCCGCGCGTTTCGCCGTCGAGGGGCTGCTGATTACCCTCGCTGCCGCCGGGTTGGCTTACTCCGGCGTGTCGTTCCACCCGGTGCTCTTCTTCGTCGTCCTCTACCTGGTGACGATGCGGGTGCGACTCCTCGTGGACCTGGGTAACTGGCTGACCTCGAAAGGGCGATACGAGCAGGCCCTGAAAGTCTTCCGCTTGGCCCTGCGGCTGGGCGCGGACACCGTCAGCCGCCAAATCGTGCTCATCAACCGGGGCGTGACCCAGTTGAAGATGCAGGAGCCTCAGGCGGCTTTGGAAACGCTCCGCACGGCGTTGGCCGGCGGACAGGTGCTGGCCGGAGCGCGGTATCTGGCGGCCGGGTACTACAACTTGGGGTTGGCCTGCCGGCGCACCGGACGGGAGGCCGAGGCGGTCGGCCACTTCAACGCCGCCATAGACGCCTGGCCCAACTCCATCTACGCCCACGCTGCCACCCGCGCCCTGCGCCGCAAAAAGGAAAGGAGCAAGAAATGAACAAGAATACAGTGACCATCGTGACCATACTGGCTATCCTGCTGTGCGGCTGTCCGGGGCTGTTCAGCCTGTGTTTCGGCGGCATGTTCGCGCTGATAGGTTTCGTACCGGGGGCCGACATAGATGTCTTCGGCAGCAGCGACCCCGCCTCCGCCGTGACCTTCGGCATCGGGGCGATCTGCGTCGGCATCATCTTCCTGCTCATCGCCGCCGGAGCCGTCATCCTGGCCCGCCGCAAGCAACAGGAAATGTACTAGGCGGAAGTAAGGAGGGAGTACCTTGCGCATCATCGAGTCTGGACAAGGGGAACTGATCCAGCCCCCCGACCTGGACGCCTTCCGGGAATGGAATCGGGAGAAGAAATCGCGGGCCCTGGTTGACAAAGTGATGACCGAGGCGGAGGCGATCTCCCGCTTCGTCTACGACGGCTGCTACATCGGCACCGAACTCTACGGCACCGTTCGCTGCCCGATGAGCCTGGTACGGGAAGTCGTCCGACAGGGGAAGAAAGACCTGCGCGTCGCCGGACAGGGCGTCACCGAACTGGACCTCTGGCTCGGCGCCGGGCTGGTCAAGACGTTGGACATCACCTACATCGGCCTGGAAGTCTTCGGCGTCTCCAACGCCCTCCGCCGGGCCGTCGAGAGCGGTCAGGTCGAGAAAGTGGTCGAGTGGTCGAACGGCGGCATCACCTGGCGGTTCAAGGCCGCCGCGATGGGCGTCCCTTTCATCCCCGTGCGGGCTATGCTGGGGTCGGACACCTTCAAGTACAGCGCGGCCAAGATCGCCGAAGACCCCTTCACCGGCATGAAAGTCTGCCTGATACCGGCCCTCATCCTCGACGTGGGCCTCATCCACGTCCATCGGGCCGATAAGTACGGCAACGCCCAGATTGACGGCATCTCCGGCTTCGCTTTCGAACTTTCGCGGGCCAGCAAACGGCTCATCATCAGCGCAGAGGAGATCGTGGACACCGAGGAGATCCGTCGCCACCCCGACCGCACCATCATCCCCTACTACCTGGTGGACGCCGTCGTCCACGCCCCTTACGGCTCCCATCCCGGCGAAATGGCCTACTGCTACGCGCGGGACGAGCGGCAACTGCGGGAGTGGGTCGAGGCCTCGAAGACCGAGGAGGGCACCCAGGCCTACCTGAAAAAATACATCTACGACCTGGCAGACCACCAGGAGTACCTGGAACTGATTGGCGAGGAACGGCTGGCCCAACTGCGGGCCGAGGAGGAGGGACGGCGATGAGCGCACCGGCCTACAATCCGACGGAACTCCTGATCTGCATCGCGGCGCGGCAAATGCCCGACAGCGTCACCGCCTTCATCGGCACCGGCATCCCTATGCTGGCCGCCAGCCTGGCCCAGAAGACCCACGCGCCCAACCTGGTCACCATCTTCGAGTTCGGCGGGACTGGGGCGCGGCTGGAGCGTCTCCCCCGCGCCGTCGGCGAGAGCCGCACGTTCTACCGGGGAGTGGCCGCCTCCGGCATCTGCGACATCATGGAGACCGCCACGCGGGGCTTCGTGGACTTCGGCTTCCTCGGCGGAGCGCAGATTGACCCCTACGGCAACCTCAACTCGACCATCATCGGGCCGCAGCACCACCCGCCGAAGGTGCGCCTCCCCGGCTCCGGCGGCGGCAACGATGTCGGCTCTCTCTGCTGGCGCACCATCATCATCATGCGGCACGACAAGCGGCGTTTCGTCCCCAAAGTGGACTTCCTCACCACCCCCGGCTACCTGACCGGCCCCGGCGCGCGGGAGGAGGCCGGCCTGCCGCCGGGCACCGGGCCGTATCGGGTCGTCAGCACCCTCGCGCTGCTGGACTTCGAGCCGGAGACGAAGCGCATGCGGCTGCTCGCCACCCACCCCGGCGTCACCGTCGAGCAGGTGATCGAGAACACCGGCTTCGAGTTGATCATCCCCGACGAAGTGGGCCAGAACGAGCCCCCGACGGAGGAGGAGTTGCGCCTTCTGCGGGAGGAGATTGACCCCGAAGGGTTCTACATCTAGCGACGGCGGTCACACCCGGCCGCCCCTGCCCTTGCTCCGCGTCTGCCGGAATGGTGGACGCGGAGCGCGTCTTATCCGGTTGCCTAAACTCCCCATCAGAGGTAAAATGAACCACCGTTACCGCAGGAGGCGAGCATGAGAATCGTCGTGGATGCGATGGGTTCCGACAACTACCCCCACCCCGATGTCGAGGGCGCGGTCATGGCGGCCCGCGACTGGGGGGATGAGATCATCCTCGTTGGACAAGATGGCCTCATCGAGCGCGAACTGGCCCGCTACGACACCGCCGGCCTCAAGTTGGAGATCGTCCACGCCCCGGAGGTCATCGAGATGGAGGACGAGCCGACCAAAGCCGCGCGGGAGAAGCAGCACTCCTCGATGCACGTCGGGATGGACCTGGTGCGCACCGGTCAGGCGGATGCCTACTTCACCGCCGGAAACACCGGCGGCGTCCTGGTGGTGGCGACCCTGTACACCCTGCGCCGCATTCGGGGCGTCAAGCGGCCGGCCCTGGCCACCATCCTGCCGCTGCCGAAGGGTCACGCCGTCATCCTGGACATCGGAGCCAACGCCGACTGCCGCCCGGAATACCTGGTGCAGTTCGCCCGCATGGGGGCCGTCTACGCCCACGCCCTGCTGGGCCGCGACAATCCCACCGTCGCCCTGCTTTCCAACGGGGAGGAGCCCGGCAAGGGGAGCATGCTGGTGAAAGACACCTACAAACTGCTGGTGGCGGACTCCTCCCTGCACTTCATCGGCAACGTCGAGCCCAAAGAGGCCCTGGACTCGCGGGCGGACGTCATCGTCACCGACGGCTTCGCCGGCAACGTCTTCCTCAAGTCCCTGGAAGCGATGGCCGGGATGCTGTTCGACGTAATCAAGGACGAGATCACCGCCGGGCTGCGCACTAAAATCGGCGGCTACCTCGCCAAGCCGGCCTTCCGACGGGTCTACAAGCGACTGGACCCCTTCGAGGTCGGCGGGGGGCCGCTGCTGGGGGTCAACGGCGTCGTCATCGTGGGGCATGGCCGCTCCAACGGTCGGGCCATCAGGAACGGCATCGGACAGGCCCGCCAAGCGGTGCAAGGGAACGTCGTCGCCACTCTCGTGGAGGCCCTGGCCGCCTCCTGACCCCAGTCGAAAGAAGTACGCGATGGAACATCCGACCGACACCGAATCATCCCCCTCCGCACCCGTCCCGCCGGGGCGACGACTGGCCCGCTGGCTGTGGCGAACACTCGGCGAGACCATCGAAACCGTCGTCCCGGCGGTGCTGATCGCCCTGCTCATCAACCTCTTCCTGGCCCAGGCTACCCAGGTGCTGGGGCAGAGTATGGAGCCCAACCTGCACACCACCCAGCGGGTCGTGGTCGAAAAAGTGACCTACCGGCTCTTCCACGGCCCCCGTCGCGGCGACATCGTGATCATTGACATGCCGGACAGGGACGAACTGCTGATCAAACGGGTCATCGGCCTGCCCGGCGAGACCGTCGAGGTGCGGGCCGGACAAGTCTACATCGAAGGCCGCCCGCTGGACGAGCCCTGGGATGTCAACCCCGGCGGCCCCAGTTACGGCCCGGCGGTCATCCCCCCGCTGTACGTCTTCGTCCTGGGCGATAATCGCGGCGCGTCGAACGACTCCCGCAGTTTCGGGCCGGTCCCCATAGACCACATCATAGGGCACGCCTGGTTCTCCTACTGGCCGCCGGAGTACGCCGGGCCGCTGAAATGACTGGCCGGTCAACGTCTTGCACATTGTTACGTTTTGGTGTATCATATTCTCGCACCGCACATTGCAATGCAGGGACGAGGCATAAGGGATCAGATGCTCACAGGCCACAGAGGTACAAGGAGGGATTACAATGGACGTCATCAAAGTTGCGGCCACCTCTCGCTCGACGGCGGTGGCCGGCGCCATCGCTGGCGTGATCCGAGAGACGGGACAGGTGGACGTGCAAGCCATCGGTGCCGGGGCAGTCAACCAGGCGATTAAGGCCCTCATCATCGCCAGGGGGTATCTGGAACTGGATGGCATTGACATCGTCTGCGTCCCCTCGTTCGTCGAGGTGTCAATTGGGGACCAAGAGCGAACTGCGGTGCGGCTGAGTGTTGAGAAACGGGAACAGGAACCCGGTACCGGTATCTGATGGGTGTATCCCTTAGCCAAGTAGACCTGCATATTCACACCACGGCCTCCGACGGCATTTACACTCCGTCGGAGGTCGTGCGTATGGCCCTGTCCGCCGGCCTGCGGGTGATTGCCATCACCGACCACGACACGCTGGCCGGCGTGCCGGAAGCACAGGAGGCGGCTCGCGGGCTGCCGTTGGAGGTCATCCCCGGCGTGGAGGTCAATTCCGAGGGGGATTGGGGCGACCTGCACTTCCTGGGGTACTATGTCTCCCTGGAAGCCGAATCGCTCCGGGGGCGGCTGCGGGCGATGCGAGAGGCGCGGGTGACGCGGGCCCAGAAGATGGTCGCGCGGCTGAATCAGATGGGGATGCCCATCACTTGGGAGGAGGTGCGCGCCATCGCCGGCGGCGACACCGTAGGCCGCCCACACATCGCCCAGGCGTTGGTCAACCGGGGCTACGTCGGCACCACACGGGAGGCGTTCCAACGCTTCATCGGGCGGCAGGGCCCGGCCTACTTCCCGCGCCTGAAACTGACCCCGCCGGAGGTCATCCGCGCCATCACCGCCGCCGGAGGAGTGCCGGTCATCGCCCACCCGGCCCACTCCGGCGCGGCGGCGGTCTCCCGCATACCGGAGTTCGTGGAATACGGCCTGCGCGGCGTCGAAGTCTACTACCCGCACCACTCGCTAGAAGACGTGGAGATGCTGCTGGGCCTGTGCCGCAAATTCGACCTGATCGCCACCGGCGGCTCCGATTTCCACGGCGGCGGCGTGGGTCACGCGCCGACGGTGGGAGCGGTTCACGTCCCCTGGGAGTGCGTAGCCCGGCTGCGGGCGGCGCGGCGCAACCCATCCGCTGCGCCGCACGTATAGTGAGACGAGCCCGCTCTCCGGGTCGGTGGAGCACGCTGTGACTGCGTCAGATTACGAGCACGAGGCCGAGTTAGTCCGGCGGGCCATCGGAGGGGATCGAGAGGCCTTCGGGCAACTGGTGCTCGCTTACCAGACTCCGGTCTACAACCTGGCCTACCGCATGCTGGGCAACGCCGTCGAAGCGGAGGACGCCGCCCAGGAGACTTTCCTGCGAGTCTACCAGCACCTGCACAGTTACGACCCCCAACGACCCTTCCGCTCGTGGCTGTTCTCCATCGCCTCCCACTACTGCATAGACCGGCTGCGGCGGCGGCGGATTACCTGGCTCTCTTTCGAGGACGAAATCGCCGCCCCGCTGGTCTCCCCCACCCCCCACC
>JALWUZ010000627.1 GCA_027079895.1 Anaerolineae bacterium | reverse complement strand
GCTAAGGGCAGATAGTGGCTTTTTTGATTTGGAATTTCTTGGGTTTCTTGAGGAGAAGGGGGTGGAGTACTTCATAGTGGTACCTTTACAGTCTTGGGTACAGAAGTTCATTAGGTCGTTGGAGCCATCTGTTTTCGAGGAGATTGGTTCAGGGGTAGCGATAGCAGAGAGCGAGTTTCCGTTTAGGGATGGAAGGAGGCGATTTGTGGTAATTAGGCAGGAGGTGAGGGATGGAGAGAAGCCCAGGAAGAAGCTTAGTCTTTTTCAGGGGTATGAAGAGGAGAGGTACAACTGGCAGGTGATAGTGACCAATTCTGTGATGATGGCCTCAGATGTTTGGCATTTTTACAACCAGAGGGCGTGTTGTGAGAATTTTATCAAGGAGGGGATGTACGGTTTTGGGCTGGATAACAACGTTTGTAAGAGTTTTGAGGGGAATGCGCTCTGGTTTGAGATGGTGATGTTTGCCTACAATTTGCTGAACTGGTTCAAGGAGGAGGGGTTGAAGCTCAAGGATAGGAAGAGATTTGTTTCCTGGGTGAGGGAGAGGGTGCTTTTGATACCGGGGAAGCTGGTGTCAAGTGGGCGCAAGCTCATTCTTAAGCTTCCGAGGGATTGGCCATTTAGGGAGAGCTATCTTGAGGCAGAAGCGCGTTTAGGGTAGGAGATTTTTTCCAAGTTTCAACGATTTTGGGTTTTAAACGAGGGGGAGAGGGGGTAGTATGTGCAAAAATAGGCTGATTTGGGCTCAAAGACGGATTTTAGAGTGAAAAATAGGGGAGGGAATCTTATTTTGTGGTGGTTTGAAATTTTGGAGGAGTTACTTCTTGAAAATTTGCCCCCTATTTTAGGCTCCAAATTAGATCATTCCCCCTATCTACGCCCTTGATGCAAAATCTGGGTTTATATTCCATCAGTAGGGATAGGATTTCCGGTGCAGGTGTTAGATTTAGATAGGAAGGGTAATTCTTCGACGAAAGAGAGGAAGTTAGTATTAGGAGAGGTTTATAGGGTGCTCAAGGGATATATGGA